>NZ_JBFACE010000026.1:0-119390 GCF_040640655.1 Streptomyces sp. NPDC021749
CGCGCGTCCTCCTCCGGAGGAACGACGCACGACCCTACGGGTCGTAAAGACGCTAAACCCCTCCGGGGTTTAAACAATTCCTCCGGAATTGTTTTGTAAATTCCTCCGGAATTTACCGCGAATGCTTTTCGCGGATTCTGCTTGGTTGGCGGGTGCGGGTGAAGTAGTGGTAATGCTTCAAGCGCGCTTACTGTAGGGCGGGGTGGCGGTGTGTGGGTTCCTGGCGGTGCCTCTGGGGAAAGGTGACTGTCTGCCAGGCTCTGACGTGCCATCACCAGATTTCAGGATACCGGCATCGCTGTGAACTCGCAGGCCCGACCCTACCAGAACCACCCCTTCGAGTCCACTCCTCCGAACCTGCTGCATCACTCAGTGATGCAGGGGTAGAGTTTGTGAAACCACGGCACCACCCCTCGGGCCGACATGTCAGGGGCTTCCTCGCCACGGAAGGGTTCAATGATGTCAGTAGAGAGATTATTTGAACCACATTCCCAGCCCTCCGGAGATCATAGCGCCCATACCGAGAAATCACCGGAGCTAGCCATGCAGGCTCGCTCAACCGGCCACTGATCGCGCCCTCTTCACCCTCTCATCAGAAGGAAGTGCAATGGTCTCCACCCGTTGGAATCCTCCGGACCCAAAAGAGCTGCCGGAAATCCGGTCCGCGCTGCTGGACCACTACGCCTCCGAGCCGGCTGCTGCGACGATGCGTGAGGCCCTACGTGCGGGGCGCAGCACGATCACTCCGCAGGTTTCGGGCTTGCCCGCTTCGACTGAGTCGGTGGGTGCGGCGATCTTGGTGGAGTCCGAGCGGCACCGGCTGTTGGGTGCGCAGTTGTACTACGCCACTGCCGACATGACCGCGCTGGCCCTTGCTGCTGCGCAGACTCCGCCGGCTGAGCCGGTGAATGTGTCGCGGCCGCCGTCGGAGTCAGGGTTCATGGTGTTCGCCGAGCCGATCGGCGGATACGTCGAGGACGTTGGGGCCGCGCTCGCGGGCACCTTGGCTGCGCGTCCGGGGGTGGACGCCAAGGTGACGACGCCCATCGTTGCGGTGTCCTGGTCGGTGTGGAGCCCTGATGCGGTGCGGTTGGACCGCGGGCGGGTCGAGTGGCTGTGGAACAGCCGGCAGGGAGGCGGGATCATTCCGCCGCAGTTCCGGGGGCTGTGGGTGACGTTCTATTCGCCTCGGGGTCTGTTCTCGGGGCTGGCTCCTAGCACTGTGATCGGCACCATGCCCGATGGCTCGGTCATGACGGCCGGCCAGATCGCCAGTCACCGTGAGGTGCGCGGCCCGGTGCTGGGCTGGGACAACGAGAGCCTCCTGGCCGAGGGTGCACGGTTGGGTCCAGCCAAGCCGGACACCACGGCCTTGTGGGCGCACGTGCTCTACACCGCGTGGCAGCTGATGGCGTCCGACGGCCGTACGCGGTGGACGGAGACGGAAGAGGTGCCTCGCGCCCGTGCCGGGGCCAGGAGGGATGCCCGCCAGGGCGTCACCGCACCCGGTTCGGTGCGGGTGGTGCGGGTGCACAGCGCGCAGCGCCCGTCCCGAGAAGCCGCGGCCGAGGATGCTGCGGCCAGTACCGGCCGACGTGAGCCGCAGTGGTCCTGCCGGTGGCCGGTGCGCCCTCATCGACGGGATCACTGTATGAACCCCGGCGCACACGCCGAGGGGGGCTGCCAGCACGAAGACCGGATCGTGCGCGGGCACGTCAAGGGGCCGGCGGACAAGCCGCTGCGCGCCAGAAGCACTGTGCACCTGTGGGACCGCCAGCCCGACGACGACGGCAGCGCATAGGGTCCACGGTAAAGCGGCTGGGATTCTCCTCCCGCCGTCCAGGGCGCTGGCAGAATTGCAGATTCTTTAAATTGCTGGATTGTGGAAATGGAGGGGTAAAGAATGGGTGGCAAAGTGGGTGAGATTCCGCTCTTCGCGCATCAGGTGGAGTTTGTTGATGCGGTTATCCCGGGTCTTTCAGGGCCGCTGGACGGGATGATGCCTGCCCGGGGGTTGCGCGGGCAGGTGGTGTCGGCAACCGGGACGGGCAAGACGATCTCGGCGGCCACGGCGGCGCTCAGGATGGTGCCCAAGGGGCTGGTGGGGGTGTTGGTGCCGACGCTGGATCTGCTGACGCAGACGGTGGAGGCGTGGCGGGCGGTGGGACACAAGGGACCTGCGGTGGCGGTGTGCTCCCTGGGGACGGACCCGCTGCTGGAGGCCTTGGACGTGCGGTGCACAACCAATCCGACACAGCTGGCGCTGTGGGCCGGGAACGGGCCGATGCTGGTCTTCGCCACCTACGCGTCGCTGGCCCCCCAGGGCCTGGAGGACGATCTGGGCGGCATCGAGGAAGGCGCCGGCGCCAAGGGGCGTGCGGGGGCACCGGGGGTGCTGGAGCAGGCACTGCGGGGCTCGTATGGCCAGCAAATGGGCACGTTTGACCTGCTGGTGGTGGACGAGGCACACCGAACAAGTGGGGCGATCGGTAAGGCGTGGGCGGCCGTTCACGACCAGGAGCGGATCCCTGCGGCGCGGCGGCTGTATATGACGGCCACACCGCGGCTGTGGGCGCCCGCTGTGGCGCCTACCGGGCCTTCGAGCCGGGAGGGTGCCGGCAGTAGCTCTGAGGGCGATTCAGGGGCTCTGGGCGGGCGTTTGGTGGCGTCGATGGACGACGTCGAGTTGTACGGGCCGGTTCTGTACGAGCTCGGGCTGATGGAGAGTGTGGAGCGGGGCATCCTTGCCTCGTTCGAGGTGGATGTGCTGGAGATCCGCGACCCCGAGGCCCCTGGCGAGGACGCCGATCCCGAGGAGGTGCGCGGCCGGCGGCTTGCCGCCCTGCAGGCGGCGCTGCTCAAGCACGCGGACACCACCGGTGCGCGGAATCTGATGACGTTCCACTGGCGCACGATCGAGGCGATGGCGTTCGCGCGGGCGCTGCCGGAGACGGCCGCTGAACTGCACGAAGTCGATCCGGCGGTGTATCCGAAGCGGGTGGGGGCGGAGTGGCTGTGCGGGGAACACTCCGCGGCGCACCGGCGGGTGGTGCTGGACCGGTTCGCCAACGGCCTGGACGCCGAAGGCTGGGTGACCGACCTGGGCATCCTGGCGTCCTGCCAGGTGCTCGGTGAAGGCGTCGACATCCGCGGCAAGCGCGGCGTCGACGGCGTCGTTTTCGCCGACACCCGCTCCTCGCCGGTACAGATCGTGCAGATCACCGGCCGCGGACTGCGCCAAGCCCCGGGAGAGGGGAAGGTGGCACGGCTGATCGTGCCGATCTTCCTCCAGGCCGGGGAGGACCCCGAGGACATGATGGCCTCCGCCAGCTACCGGCCTCTTGTCGCCGTCTTGCAGGGACTGCGGGCCCACGACTCCCGACTCATCGAGCGCATGATCCTGCGCACCACCACCGCCCGCGGGAAAGCCACCTCCGTCGTCGCCCTCGACCCCGTCCACGAGAAGGACGAACACGAAGAGGACGAGGAAGGCGAGGAGCAGCCGGCCACCGACGAGGGCGGCGAGGCCGGTGAGGGCCAGGACGTCGAGAAGCAGGAAGGCCCGGGGCGGGAGGAGAGTGCCGAGCCCCAGGTCGCCGGCCGTGCCGGCCCCGTCGAGGCGGCCGAGGAGGACAAGGCCAAGGGCAGTGTGCCGCTGCTGCGGTTCTCCCTGCCACGCAACCCCGACGTCATCGCCTCCTTCCTGCGCACCCGAGTACTGCGGCCCGACTCCGAGGTCTGGCTGGCGGGCTACAACGCCCTGCGCAAGTGGGTCGAAGCCAAGGGGCACGCCCAGGTGCCGATGGACACCGTCGTGCCGATCGGGACGACCGAGAGCGACGGTGACTGCGGCAACGGCGGCACCTACGCGCTGGGGGCGTGGGTCAGCGAGCAACGCCGTGCGTTCCGGACCGGGACGCTCAAGGCGTGGCGGGCTGAGCTACTGGACGAGGTGGGTATGGTCTGGTCGGTCGCCGACGCCCGCTTCTACAAAAACCTCTCCGCCGCACGGAAGTACTTCACCACGCACCGGACTCTGGCCGCGCCCAAGGACGCCGTGGTCGACGGGGTTGCGGTGGGCCAGTGGCTGGCCAACCTCCGCAAGACCGGCGGCCTGGGCAAAGACGTCGAACGCGCGACCCAACGCCGCGAGGCACTGGAACGCATCGACCGCGACTGGAACCCGCCGTGGCCGTTCGACTGGCAACAGCGCTACGCCGCCCTCGCCGCAGTGCTCGCCGACGGAGCCACACTCGCCGAGATCCAGCCCGGCGTCACCATCAACGGCCACGACATCGGCACCTGGCTGCACATGCAGCGGCAGGGGTGGGAGCGGTTGAGCAACGGGCAGCGCGAACGCCTGACCGAACTCGGCGTCGAACCCCTACCCGCCGACGCGGTGCAGGGACCGGAAAAGGGGCGCAAGGGCAGTACAGGAGCCTTCGAACGAGGCATCGCCGCCCTCGCCCAGTACAAAGGCCGGGAAGGGCATGTCAAGGTCCCCCGGGCCCACACAGAGCAGCTTGAGGACGGATCCGAGGTCAAACTCGGTGTATTTCTGTCCAACACCAAAACCAGGCGCGCCAAGCTCACCCCCGACAAACTCCGGCAGCTCGCCGAACTCGGACTCGAATGGGCGCAGTAGGAGATCACTGGGCGGCATCGGTCGACTGTCGTCGCGATGTCATGGAGCGTACGCTGGCCACGCCCAGTGCGTCCCCAAACGCCGGAAGCCGCACCCACTGGCCGGTGGGTGCGGCCTCACAGCGGCCAGTGGGACTGGTCAGCTCCCTAGTGCTTTTAGGGAGCTGACCACCCAGTCCCACAACGGCGACTGTGGCAACTCTGTCGTGTAGTAGATGGCGGCTGCCATCTCCGTCCACGCCATCGCTGCCTGGCGCAGTACCCGTAACCAGCCCGGACCGCGCCCACGATGACGCCCCTTCATAGGAACTCACCTCCCCTCACCAGTGCCCGCCTAACGACAGGACCAGCCGACTTCCTGGCCCGCGGGACCAAAAAGGACGAGAAGGGAGTTGCATCGCCGGCGGAATCGTCGCACAGATTCACGCTAGGGTAGCCACCTAGTGACCTTCCGTTACCTCACCTAAGCCACCCAGTCAGCTCGCGGTCCTTAGAGAGCAAATCCAAGGAATATTCGGGATATTGGCACTCAATTAAAGGCAATGTGACACGGAATCGGCGCACGCGAGTCGCACGGCGTGCGCGGAACGTAGTCGCAGGGTGACCGAATGTCGATCTTTACTGGGTGTTAGGTGAACACTAAAATCCACAAGTGACGAGCGTCACATTACTCTTACGCACAGTAGTTACTCTCCGTCGAATCTAACGCATGGTAGTTCTGGGCTACCAAGCACTCAGTCACGCAGGCCGAATGACCCGTGCTCAATAACGCGGCAACGAAGGCCTGTCGGAGCCATCCGTAGGCGAGCGAGACACCCACCTTCTCTGATACATCTGCAGCCTGCAGGATGTCCGCGGTGGTCGTCGGCCAGCCATACCAGGTCGTGGTACCCAAGTCGGCCTGACGACGTTTGAGGAGCCGAGGTTCCCGGCCTACGAAGGACAGGAACATCCGACGGGCCAGAGCCAGCCCCTCTGGACCGCTCAAGGAGCCGTCGCCCGCTACCTCCCGAGGTCGGCATGCGGACAAGCCCTAATGCGTCCGCAACCGCTTGAGGAAGGCTCTGACCAGGGCGTCCAGCTCCGAGTCCTTGGCGGTCTCCTCCACCAGGATGCGTTCAATATGAACGAACCCGCTGTTCCTCCAGTGCCGATCCCGAGTTCCGTCAGCCGCCAGCCGGCCGCGGTGATGAGGCCCGTCAACCTCGATCAGCCCTGCCTTGCCCTCCCGGACGACCAGAAAGTCAGGTGTCCATGTGTTACCGACACCCACGCGCCCCAGTGGCAGCGGAAAGATCGAAATAGTGGCATCGGCGGCAAGGGCGCCCTGGGCGCGCTTAAGTGCCTCATAGACCCGCAGTTCCTCGCGGGAATCAAAGACGAATCCGTCCCGTCGCAACTCGGGGTTCGGATCGGCGACCCGCGCAGCATGATTCGTGGCGGTGTCGGCGGTCAGCCGCCCTTGCAGGGCTGACCGCCAGCCGCCACCCACGTCCGGAAGCGCGGGCCCGACATAGACAGAGTGCGCCTCCACGCCGTTCCGCTCGGCTATCGGAAGAAGCGCCTCCCGGATCCGCGCAAGCGCGTCCTCGGTGAACCGATCCGTCAGCCACCCGGGGACAAGGAGACGAGCATCCATCCAGTCGCCGAACCTGTTGCCAGGGCACCACTCGATGCCCTCAACATCAAGCAGAAGAGCCGCCGCCTGCACGTCCCCCTGATCATGAAGAAACCAGGCCGTTTGAGCGAGGACGGTCTCCTCGACGGAGAGCGCCCCCTCTTCGTTCGAGACCTTGCCGACATCTGAAGTCACCCTCCAACATTAGAACTTCGATCCGACAAGCAAACCCAGTTAGAGGACCAACGGACTCATCGCGCTGGCATGCCTGCCCTCCGCCAGGACCATCCCGGTCGCCGGGTCGTGGTGCACGGGAACGTACAGGCCCCAGTCGGCCTCACCGGCGGTGAGCCAGTCTCCGGTCCACGGGGCGTCGTTGGTCTCCAGCACGCGACCGGCGAGCGGGCCGCCCAGGAGTCGGACGATCACAGCGGTACCTCCATCCCGGCGGGAACCTCACCCGCATTCACCCCTTAGCGGGACTTGGCGGCAGAACGACAACAGCCGTGGAGCCCCGATCAGGGTTGGGCGGGCAGCTGCACCCGAGACGGACCGGCGGGTAGGCGGCCAAGGAGGGTGTCGAAGAAGCCAGCAAGCAGAGGTTGGGCGCGGTCGCGGTCGCGGAGTTCGTCGTGGCCGAACCGGAACACCTCATAGCCGCGGAATTTCAGGTCGCGGTCGCCGGCCATGGTGGCGGCGTACTTCGCGCTGTCGGGCTCGGTGCCGCCGTTCCGGGTGTAGTGCTGCATGCCGTCGACTTCCAGCACCACCCGCCGGGTGCCCGGAAGCAGCATGAGGAAGTCCATCCGCAAGTTCTGCATGGCGTGCGCGCCGCGTTCGCGGAGGGTCTTGGGGTCCCAGTGCAGCCAGATCTCCGGCAGCAGGGCGGGAACGTCGTTCAAGTGGTCCCGGTTGGCGTGGTGGTAGTGCCAGAACAGATTCTTCTGTCCTGGGGACTTTGGTGGCAGGGAAGCCTCCATGCGGCTGTAGAGGGCCCGAGCCGCCTGCTCCTGATCAGTGATGTTCCGGGATTCCTGCCACCAGGACAGGAGGTGCCGCCAAAGCAGTCCCTCTTTGCCGATGGGGCGGTCGTAGACCAGCACCTCGTCGTCGCGTTCGGCTACCTCGATGTCGTTGTCGAGGGCGCTGGTGAAGCGGATGTCGGGCTTGCCCAGGGTGGCGAAGATGAGGTTGCGCGGGCGGCGTGCGGTGCCACGGCCGTGCTCGACGAGCTGGAACTGGGGGTAGCCGTCCGCCTCTGCGTGCTGGCTCAGCTGGGCGCCCACGGAATTCAGGTGCCGGTTGGCCAGTTCGACGAAGCGGCGCTGCGCCGACTCGTCGGGCAGGACAGCGGAGGATGCCAGGCCTTCGAGGAAGTGGCCGAAGCGGGGGTGCGGTGCTTCGAAGGCACCGAGCTGCTCGAAGAAGTGCTCGGTCGTCCAGTCGTCCGGGAACCGGATCACGTGGCGCTCGATCTGGCTGCGCAGGCTGTTGGTCGGGGTGGTCCATCCGCCGAGTGGATCGTTGTCCAGGTGCCACAGTCGGCCCAGCAGAGCCATGAAGCGGTCCGGGTAGCCGAGGTGGTCGGACAGATCGAAGTCTCTGGCCAGCTCGCGCCTGGTCCGGCTCGGGATCTGCACGTGGTGGCGGCCGAGCCACAGAACATCCTGCAGCGCCATCCGTTCGGCCTGGTCCAGCTTCTCCTGCTCAAGAACCGCGTCGGCGACGTCTGGCAGGCGGTCGTCGGGGCAGTCATTCAGGCTGGCCACCAGGCGCTCGTGCTTGGTGCTGCCCTCGCTGGGCACGGGAAGACCGAGGCGCTCGCACAACGCTGGCAGTTCCTTCGCGGTGTAGCGCGTGTACAGCGTGAGGAGCACGCCGTCGATCAGCCTCCGCAACCGCGCCATGTCCATCTGGTCCCCCATCCCATGATGATGAGCGACGCCCGGACACGATTCCACCTGTCCGCTCACGTTGCCCAGCAAGCAAACTCGCGGTGCGCTCCTGCATCACCCCTCTACCTTGATGGGCATGTCGCACGAATCGATCCACGAGCACCTGCTGATATCGGCCCGGAAGTGGGCGCGTACGGCTGTCGACGCGTACCTGGAGGAGCCGATCGACCAGGACTTCGCCGTGCACCACATGGCGGTCGCGGTGGAGCACGCGTCGAAGGCGTACCTGGCGTCGATCGCTCCCGTGCTCCTCGCGTCGGAGAAGCAGCCGAGCGTGGACGACCTCCTGGTCCTGAGCGGGAACGAAGACAAGACGAAGAAGGGCCGCGCCGGCCTCAAGACCATCGGCGGCGAGGGAGCCATCCTCAGGGCAGCTCAGCTCCTCGGCCCCGAGCACAAGGCGCCTGCCAAGCTCAAGGAACTGCGGGAGTCCCGCAACGGCATCACCCACATGGGGTGGGGCCAGCCCGTGACCGAGTGCCGCGCACTCCTGGCCGCGGGCATCGAGCACATCAACGCGCTCCTGAAGGCCCTGTCGGCAGAGCCCGACGGCTTCTGGGGCACCCACCTCGAAGCCTGCACCGCTCTGGTGGCCCAGGCCACCACCGAGATGGAGGTCCGGTACCACGCGAAAATCCGGCAGGCCCGCGAGCGCTTCGCCGAGACCACCCGACGCCTGTCCGAAACTGAGATCACCGAACTCGTCAGCAGTCTCTCCGCGCTGCCGACGGCCGCTCTGGGACCACTGACGATCCCGGCTGAATGCCCCGCCTGCGGACACACCGGTTTCACAAGCGGCCGGGACAAGTCTGGCGAGTACGGGGAGGTCTGGTTCCTCCCCCGGGACTTCGGGTGCCGCCTGTGCGGTCTCACACTCACGAGGTGGGAACTTGACCTCGCTGGAATCAAGAGCCAGATAATCAACGACGACGAAGAGCCCGACCCTGACTGGGAACCCGACTTCGAAACGTACTGAGGACTCAAGCGGACGTTCCTCCGCTGACCGGGCCCCATCCGTCGAGGAACTCGGACACTGTGCGGCTCTGCTGTTCCTCGCGGGCGATCTGCTGTGCGAGGACGTCAGGTCGATGCACGGGGCGACGGCGGCGAGGACCAGGCGCTGCAGCTCGGCCGGTTCGAAGGCTTCGACCTCCCACTGCACGGGGTGCCGGCGGTCGAAGCCGTAGCGGTCGGCGAAGGCCGGCCACCGCGGCGCTCCGCGCTTGCCCTCGGTCGCGGTCAGTTCGTACTCGCGCACCTGGTCGTAGGTGAGCAGCACCCGGGTGACCCGGCTCCAACAGCCGGTGCGCTCCACCCAGTCGCGCTCGATGTCGGCACCCGAGCAATCGAAATCGCCGATGTTTCTCCCGGGGCGCCACGAGTTTACGCAGCTCAGAAGCAGTCGCGAGCACTGTATCTGATGCAACACGTGTGGTGCATGAACTCGCCGAGCCACTCACCCGGAGGCCCTGGGCTTCGCGCTCGCGCTCGGGGAGGGCCGCCGTCAAAGAGCAGCGGCCCTCGAGCTGGCGATGAGGTCAGCGCTGCTGGATCCACCAGATGAGCCATCCCGTCACGCTCGCGCCCATGGCGCTGGCTGCACCTCGGATGAAGCCGTGGCCCGTCGTGCGCGCGATGGTGCGCAGCCAGAGGCGACGCTGCGTGGCCTTGCGCTGGTGCTGCCGGGACTTACGGTTGTCAGGCATCGGTTTCCCTTTCGGAAGCCAGGGCCTGTCATGCGCGCCGTCAACGTCTCATAGCAGGCCTGGGTGCGGCAGAGGGGCGCCGGACGGCGTCCCTCTGTCTATTGGGCAGCCTCGTTGACAGGACCCAGCCTTCGCGTGACGCCTTGCTGCTGAGTGGGCCTCTGACCTGGGCGAACGCGCCCCGTCACGCCGCGAATCTGTGACACTTGCTGACAGTTGCCGTAAGTGGAAACGGAGGGCGCGGTGAGCGCACATCGCCGGGGAGTTCGAGGAGTTGAGCTGCCCTCACTTGAGGAGTTCGCAGCCGGCCCGCGCCGAACCCTGCTGGAGGAGCTGCACGTCCTGTACCGAGCAGCTGGCCCGCTTAGCGTCCGGGCGATCAGCGAGGGAATCAAGGAAGAAGAAGACGACGGCTTCCGCGCGACCATGGACCGCAACCTTGTCTCCGCCCTCCTGAGCGGTAGACGCTGGCCAACTGAATATCAGCTTGAGACCTTGGTGCGCTTCCTGGCCCAACGGGCACTACGTCGCAAGTCGCCTGACGAGGAAGCTAACGAGTTCGCACGGCTGCACCGAGCTGCAGCGAACGACCGAACCGAGCGCGTATCCCCCACACCTCATCCCGAGGTGGAGCCTCATCAGATCAAGCTTGACGACACTCTCATCCGGGACATCATGACGCCTCGTGCCGATCTTGTTGCCATCGAAAGGTGGAGGACCGTGCGACAGGCCTGCGTCGCTGCGCTGCGCAGCGGGCGGTCACGAATCCCTGTCACGGACAGCGAGACGGACAACATCATCGGCATCGTGTATCTGAAAGATCTGGTCAGACACCTCTTCGTCGTCAATCACGACCAGCCCCAAGCCGATCTGCTGGACGTTGTACTGCGGGGTGTCGACTACGTGCATGACACGCAAAAGGCGGGTGACCTGTTGCGCAGGATGCAGCGGAACCGCAGCCATGCGGCAGTCGTCATCGACGACCACGGATCGGCGGTCGGCATTGTCACGATGGAGGACATCCTGGAGGTGATCGTCGGCTCGATCGAGGACGAGCACGATAAAGACCCGTCGATCCCACCGCTTCGAGATCGCACGTTCCGAGTTCCGTATCGGCTCGGCGTCAGCACAGTGGCGAGCTTGTACGGTCCCTTCAGTGTGGTGGCAGGGGAGGCAGCGAACGTCGGTGACCTGATCGCTGAGGCACTCGGCCATTCGCCGGTCAGCGGTTCTGTGGCCGAAGTAGAGCTTCGAGGCCCTGGGAGGGACAAGCCTGCGGCACTGCGTCTCACCTCAGAGTCTCATCCCCACGACCAGCATCGTCTCGCCACGGTGCTGGTCGAACTGGTCGAAGCAACAGCGAAGGAGTAGTCGGGGCCAGCCCTGCAGCGAGGCCGCTTTGCCAGCGAGTACCAGCCGATCGAGTCCGCCACCGGCCCGCCCACCGTGCGCATCACGCACAGGGAGGCTGGGGCAACGGCAATGCGTACACCTGGTACGGCACAGCAGCGGTTCCGTCCTCGGCGGGCCGGTCAGATGTGCCGATGCGGGTGAACCCAGCTTTGGCCAGGACGCGGCCGGAGGCCGGGTTGGCGGGGTGGTGCATGGCCTCCAGGCGCTCCAAGCCGGCGGTGGTGAAGGCGAAGGCAACGACGTGCTTGACCGCTTCGGTGGCGAAGCCGTTGCCCCAGGTCTCCTCGCGGAGGATGTAGCTGAGGGTGCCCATGGACGGGGACCGTCGCCGCAGGGAGATCAGGCCAATCATCTCGCCGGAGGCGACGATGCCCCAGCTCCACTGCGCACGGGGGGTCTCGGCGGCTCTGGCGAGGGCCGTGCGGATCTTCTCGTGGGCCTGGTCGAGGGTGAGGGCCTTGCCGGTGGTGTGCCGGATGGAGGCGCCGCTGTAGATGCGGGTGAGCGCGGTGGCGTCGCCGGGAGCCAGGGCGCGCAGAGTCACCATGCGGTGGTCAGCTCCTTCGCGGTGGGGCGGTCGGCGGGGTCGGGGGCCAGGCACGCGGTAATGGCGTCCTCGAACTCAGCGAAGGGCCCTGGCCGACCGGACGGCCGTGACAGGGCCCGCGCGGCATATCAAACAAGGATTCTCTTCCTCCGGCTACCGCGTAGGAAGAGATGTCCGCGCGGCGAAGGGGCCTGCCCACCGGGCCTGACCTGCATCAATGAGGCCCGGCGTCAAAGCGGGTTTCCCACCCTCGGTCCAACCCTCGGTCACACGATGAAACCAACCGTGGAGCAAACCGTGGAGCAAACGATGAAACCTATCCTCGGTCCAACTCGTCACCGGCCGGCTCGCTCGTCCAGTTCGGCACGCAGGGCGGCGAAGGCGCGCTCGGCTGCCTGCTGGTCGCGCAGGGCTTCCATCCACCCTTCGCGTGCTTCGGCATCCGGCTGTCGCGGTGGGCACGCACCACGAGTGCGTCGCCGGTACGTTTCGAGCGGAGAGACGGTGTGCGGGGCTGCGAGCGACTGCCAGAAATGGCTCTCCGGTTCGCGCAGGCGCGCAGTGTGCCGGGGCGTCTGCGTCGGCACTTCGGCGCGGCGGGCTGCGAGGGCTTTGCGCAGGCCGGGGCGGAGCGCGGCCTCGTAGTGCTGCCAGGCGGGGGTGTTGGTGCCGTCCAGGGAGCTGAGCAGGGCGGTGTAGCGCTCGGCGGTCTCGTCCGCGACAGGGGTTTTGGTGGGCTGAGGCGCCGGTGCATGGGTGGGGGGAAGGTCTCCGGTGTGCTGGCGGCGTGCCAGCTCGTGGTGGACGTAGGCGATGGGGTTGCGGAGGTGTCCGGGGACGCCCCAGGTCCGGAGTTCGGCGGCCAGACTCTGGGCGGTCCAGCCGGCGTCGAGCAGGGGGCGCAGGGCGTAGGCGAGTTTGCGTGAGCAGGTGCGGTGGAGCCACCAGATCTCTGCCTGGAGCTGTTCGGTGGCGGTGATGTGCCGGGCGCAGCGGTGCGGGCTGATGTGGTGGTGGGAGGTGGGGGTTTTGCGCCTCGCGCGCGTGCGCGAGGTGTAGTTAATACCCCCGTCTACCTGCACCTGTAGGTGGTCTGTAGAGACCACCACAGAAGGGGTGCAACGCGTCCGGTCGGTCTGGGTGGCCTTGCGGCGGGCTTCGGCGATGGCGTGGTGACGGCCGTGGGAGGTGACGCCGATGATCCAGGCGTGGTAGCCGTGTCCGGACAGGCGGCGGCCGCGGGCTTCGTCGTACGCGGGCGGGGCTACGGCGGCGAAGATCGTGGCGGTGGCGCGGTATCCGTCGCCGGGCTTCCAGGTGCCTTTGGTGCGCAGCACGTTGGCTTTGGTGCCGTGTTCGACGTAGGCGATCAGGCCGAGTTCGCGCAGGTGCTTGGCGGCGTACATCACGGTGCGGCGGGAGACGCCCAGGGCGCGCGCGGTGGCATCGGCAGCGAAGGCGAAGTGGCCGTCGCGGCTGTGGCGCATGCGGGCGGCGAAGAGCTTCGCCAGGCGCAGCGTGGTGGCGCTGGCCTTCGGGTGGTAGCCGCTGGTGATCATGTGGTGGGCGGCCGCGAGGAAGTCTTGGCCACGGCGCAGCCGACGAGAGGCGGTGGTGCGGCATTCCTGGTCGTCCGGGTCGAGAACGAGGGTGAATTCTGGTCGTGCCGGGCCGGTTTCCTCGGTGCGGTGGTCGCCGGTGGGGTGGTCGGGCATGATGAAAATGCGCGCTTTCCTAGCAGGGAGTGCTGACGCCGTGAGGCGTGTGGTGGCCGCGGAGGTGATGACTCCGCGGCCACCGTCGTGTTCAGTGCGGGAGGCCGGCTCTGTCCGTGTCCGGCGGGGCCGTGGCGGGGGTGCGGGGAAGCAGTAGAAGGTCGTCGATGCATCCGCGGCCGCCGGTCTGCTGCTGCCAGCCCTCGTAGATGTGGTGGATGACTGAGCGGGCGATCAGCCGGTACTCCTCCGCGGACTGTTCCTGTCCGGCGAGCATCCCTATCGGGCGGGTGTGGCAGTACAGGGCGAGCATTTCGGCGATCAGCGGGGTGTGCGGCCGGGCCGTTGCGTCAAGGTCGGCGCAGGCCGGCTGGTGGGGCTGCGCGGGCTCGGAGACCGGGAGGTTGGGTGTGGTGAACCAGAGCATGGGGGTCCTTGTCGGTCAGGCCGCGGTGGCGGCGGGCGCGGTAGTGGGGGCGAGCCAGATGTCGGTGGGGGTGGCTGGGCCAAGTACGGGGGTGACGATGGGGGCGAAGGGGCCGTGGTCGCGCAGTGCGTCGAGGGTGGTGATGCCGGCCTTGATGCCGGCGGTGGGCAGGCGGGGGTCGGCTGTGGCGAGGCTGCGCAGGTCGTTGATGCGGCTTTGGAGTCGCGCGCTGGTGGCGCCGGTGAGGACGAGAAGGACGCGGGGGTAGAGGGGGTAGCGGCTGCGCCATGCCGGCTGGGGCTTGGCGGCGGTCGTGCGTGCTGCGCGGGTAGCCGGCTGCGGGGCGTAGGCGTGGTAGGCGGCGTAGGCGTGGAGTTTTTGGGCGAGGCGGCCCACGTTCATCTGGGCGCGGTCCACCTCGATGAAGAAGGTGAGCAGCGTGCGCCGGTCGGCTTCGGTGTGGACGTAGTGGAGGACTGCGTCGGGGACCAGCGACAGCTCCTCGCCAGGGCGGTCTTCGGCGCGGTAGTAGTGGGCGATCTCTGGGGTCCAGTCGAGGGGGCCGCATTCGTGGCCGAGGCGGGCGGCGTGTGTGACGAAAGCGGTGCCGGTTTCGACGGTGGCCAGGGTGTGCTCCTGAAGGGGGCCGGCGGCTGCCTGACGGCTCATGCGGTAGGGGCGTTTGAGCAGCAGGCCGGTTGCTTCCACGGCTTCGGCACCGTCTTCGGTCAGCCACCACAGCAGTTCGGTCTGGCCGTGGCGGCGGCGGTTGACGCAATCGGCCAGGCCGTCGCTGCGCAGGCTCTGGAGTTGGCGGCGGAGGTATTCGGAGCTGTTGTTCTGGGGGGTGATCAGGCGGTGGAGTTGGCCGGTGGAGACCAGGCGGTGCTGGTAGAGGGCGTTGAGGGCGTGCTGGCCGGTGACGCTGACGCCGGCGGGGACAGGGTGGGGGTAGGGCATGGTGGCTCCTAGCCGAGGTGGGTGTGCTGGTCGTCGTCTGGCCCGCCTGTGCCCTGGGTGTTGGGGGCAGGAGGGGCGAGGCGTGCGGTGAACAGGGCGCGGATGTCCTCGTCGAGGTTTTCGAGGGCATGGAGGATTTCGCCGACCGGGCGTCGGCGGGTGTTGGTGTCGATCGCCTGCCGGAGTGCAGGCAATCCGTCGGGGTTGTGGTATTTAGCGAATATTTCGTCGACGGGCAGGCCGCGGACGCGGAAGGGTTTGGTGGGGCGGCCGTCGAGGGCGATCGACATCACGTAGTTGTATTTGGGCAGTTCGGTGATGGTTTCGGCGGTGACGTGTCCATTCCAGCGGCGGGCGACGAAAGCTGCTTCGTCGTAGTCGGCTGCGCAGGTCGAGAGCATCGACTGGTTCTGCAGCAGCGCCTGCCGGGTGGTGGCGGACAGGCGCAGCGCCATCTGCGTCATGCCGATGAATCTGACCTCGTACTTGCGGAGCTGTTCGGCGATGGCGGCGAGGAAGCCCTTGGAGCTGCTGTCCAGGGCGGTGAGTTCGTCGCCCCAGGCCCAGAACGTCTTTCGCCCGTCGCGGGGGGTGTCCTGACGGGAGAGGCCGGCGCGGTGCAGGTCGTGGATGAGCAGACAGGAGACCAGCGCATCGGATTCGGAGCCGGAGGGGCAGATGAACACGATGCGGCCGGTGTCCATGGCGGTGCGGACGTCGTAGCCGGAGCGCGGCGAGCCGAAGAAGGCGCGCAGCGACATAGAGGTGTCGATGCGGTCGATGGCGTAGGTGACAGTGGGCACCGCGTTCTCCGCCAGCTTGGGGAACGTTGTGGTCCAGTACTTCTGCACAGTGGGCGGCAGGTGTGGCACCAGGGCGTCGCGCCAGTCGTCGTCGGTCAGCCAGGTGCGGATCTGGAAAAGAGTGGGCTGGAGGTCTGGGCGGCCGGCGGCCACGGCCTTGAGGCTGATGAGGGCCAGGGCCTGGACGGTGCGCGCCAGGATGGTGCGGGCGCGTGGAGCCTTGTCGCCCCAGTCTTGTGCGGCGGCGATGCCCTCGGTGACCGCGCGGACGACCTCCTGGACGTAGGCGGCGTCGCGCCCCTCCATCGATAGCGGGTTCCACGACACAACCGGTTGGTCGGGGGTGGGGGTGGCCAGGTTGATTTCCCACACCCGGTCTTGCAGGTGCGGGTGCGCGAGGTAGGGCTGCGCGCGTGTCCATGCTTCGCCGTGGGGGTCGAGGAACCAGGTGCCATGGCCGTTGTGGGCCAGGGCGATGGCCTGGACGAGGCCGGCTTCGGTCTTGCCGTGGCCGGACTTGCCCAGCTGCAGGGCGAACAGCAGGTCCTTGGCGCGGGCTGCACCGATGCGTTCGACGCCGTCGGGGTAGATGACGGCGCCCAGAGGGACAAGGTCGGGCTGCCCGGTGTAGACGGGCAGGGTGGCCGGGGCGGGCGGGACGATCCCGCCGGAGCGCATGACGTTGCTGCCCGAGCAGCGGGCTGTGGGGGGCTTGAGGAAGCCGGCGAGTTCGGGGGTGGTCAGCCACTGACGGCGGTGGGGTGCGAACTCGCCGGTGGCCATGCGGTGGTCGAAGCGGGCGATGGCGCGGCGGGTCTTGGGGCGGCGGGGCCGGAGGAAGTTTTCGCCGCTGGTGGAGGAGAGGGCGGCGAGCAGCTGGTTCATGCGGGCGTGGGCGGTCTGGGGATGGCGGGCGGTGGTGCGCAGCAGGAGCTGGACGGCGAAGACGGCGCTGCCGGGGGTGAACTTGCCGACGCTGTCGCGGACGTCGCTTTGTCGCGGTACCCGGCTTCTTCCGCTCGCGTGTGCGGAGCGGTTGCCGTTCCAGTCGGAGGTCAGGCCGTCCATGAGGCTGGCCCCGAGGCCGGCAGCGCTGCCGGTGGTGAGGCTCTCGCCGTAGGCGGAGGGGCCGCGGCGGCGGGCGGTGGCGAGCAGGGCGCGACGGCGGCGGGCGAGGCGGCGCTCGCTGACCGGGATCAGATCCAGGCACATCTCGGCCTGCTCGCCTTCCTCGCTGCGGACACCGGCGAGGGCGGCGGCCAGAGACTGCAGCGGGTCGGGATTCAGTCCGAGGGATGCGAGGGGCTTGGCGTCGGGGAGCGCTAGGACGAGTTCCGCGCGCTCGGTGTACTGCGGCGCGTCCGGGTCGACCGCGGGCGAGGACGGCTTGGCCAGATCGATGAGGCTCACCGCTGGGCCTCCTTGGCCAGGGAGAAGTGCACGGGGTGGATGTCGGCGCTGGCGTGCGGGGTGCGCACCTCGACTTCCGCGTAGGCCGGCATGCGCAGCACCGCGGCCGCTTCGCCTGGGCCTTCGAGGTAGCAGCGCATCTGGCCGTCGGTGACCGTGTAGCGCAGGCGGGCGGCGGAGCCGCGGGCCGGGGCGCCTGCCGCGTGATGGATCCGGGCGAAATGGTGGGCTGCCCGGCCGACCTCTTCCAGGCCGGGGTTGAACGTGGACGTCGGCACCAGCTCGACACAGGCCCGGTGGGCCAGGGCTGCGTCTGCCTGCCGGCGGCGGCGCAGGCCGACGATCCCGGCGGCGATGGCGCCGATGAGGATGAGGGCTGCGAGGTAGGGGGAGCTCGCGGCGATGACGTGTGCGGCGTCGAGGGCTGCTGCCGCGGCGGGCAGCTCGGCGCTCATGCCCGGCTCCGGTCGGGGTGGTTGTACTGCTGCATGGGTCCTCCAGCGGTTGCGGTCCTTTCACCAGGACCAAGTGCGGCTGGAAGGCCGGTTCGGACAGCACCCCCTCGACTTTTCTTTTTCTTTACCTTTGGGGTCGGCTGCCTTTGACGGCGAGGTGTCCGCTGCGGGCGGCAGGCCAGGCCTTCCGCTCATCAATCGCGGCGACCGGCGCTCATCTCCTTGTCGCGTTTCGCTGATGTCGTCGAGGCTTGAGCGGTTGCCCGCGGGGACGTGGTGGCCGATCGGATGTCTCGGCTGGCCGATCGGCCACGGCCTGCCGATCGGTCATCGGCCATGACCGGTTGAGCGCTGTCGGCCATCGGCCATGACCGGGCCGCGCGAATCGGCCACGGCCCCTGTGACCCCTGCTCCGTCCGGATCGGCCACGCCTCGCCGGCCGCCCGCCGGGGGCACGCGGCCGTCCTCCGGGGCATGCCCAGGGCCACAGCAAGTGGCGGGAGCAGGCATGCCCAGCCACAGCTTCGCCACAGCACTGGGCTGCCCTGGCACACCCTCGTTACCCGAAGGGCATGCCCAGGGCCAGCGGCAGGCCCCGCTCGGGACCGCCCCAGGGTGGGAGAAGGCATGCCCATTCAATGGGCATGCCTCCCACCTGCTGTTTTAGGGCTGCGGGCATGCCTTTGGGCAGGCCCCGCTGAGGAGAGTTCACGGCACGAGCTGAAAGGAGCGGTGCCGTGAACACGACCCCCGGGATCTTCCGTCGTCTGGACGCGGAATGGGCTGAGCTGTGCGCAGACCCTGGCGTGCGAGGCGCCGTCTACGGATGGCTGATGACCGACAGCCTGGCCTTCGACGTCGCGGCCGTGACCGATTCCTGGGTACGCGCCCTCGGTCCCGAACAGCTCCTCGCCGCGCTGCGTCCGACCGGATCGGCCACCGGCGACGCCCTGACCGATGCGGTGCTGCGCGCTCTCCTCGACCGGGCGGCCGGCCATGGCCGATCGGCCATCCTGGCCGCGCGCATCGTGGTGCAGGCGATGATCCCGGCCGCGGTGCGCATCACACGCGGACAGCTCCGTCCCTTCGGTGGCCGCACCCTCGACGACGTCGGCCACATGGTCATCGCCGCGCTCTTCGAGATCGCACGCAGCGGCAAAGTCCACCAGCGCCCCGGCCGCCCGGCCGCGAACCTCGCACTCGATGCACTACGACGTGTCCTTGCCGACCTGGCCGCCGACCGCGAACCCCGCGGATCGGACCTGACCATCGCTGAAGATCTCGCCGCCCCCCTCGACCTTTTCGACCCCGCATGCGCCTGCATGGTGCGCTGCGCCGCGGTCACCGCCGGTCTCGACGAGACCCCTGCCGAGGAAGAGCTCACCACCGCGCGCCTGCAACTGCTGGAGCTGGTCCTGGACGCGATGGACGACGGCACCCTCAGCGAGGCCGACGCCCGCGCCATCGCCGGGCACTACCGCAGCACCCCAGCTCCCCTGCCCGACCGCGACGCTGCCCGTGCCGCCGGAACCAGCGTCAGCACCTGGCAGCGCCGCCGCAGCCGCGCCGTCGCGCGTCTGAAGTCCGCCACCCGATCCACCACTTCCTGAGCACCCGGCCCGAAGGAGCCAGATATGTCCACCACCCGCCCACCCGTCCGCTCGAAGGCGGCCTTGCCTCTGGACGAGGACGAGGTACGCGTCACTACCGCCCAGCGCCGGCTGATCGCTTTGGGCGCCGCTTTGGTCACCACCCCGTTCGACACTTCCGTCCACCAGCGGCTGCTGCGCTTTCTGAGCCAGGACATCGGCGCGGTGCTGGCGTCCTTGCGCACACTGCAGCAGCGGCCCGAAGCACAGCTGCGGGCCCGCATCGCCGAGCTGACCCCGGTGTCCGCGAGCGTGACCGTTGCCGGGCGGCATCGGTGATGCGGCTGCGCCGGAACAGGCCGGCCTCCGGCATCTCCCCCGAACACTCCGCCGCCGACCTCGCCTCCATCGAGGCCGTGGACACCGGATGGGCGACCACGCCGATGTCCACCGGAGCCATGGCCAACTGGACAGCAGTGGCGCGCTGGAGCGCCTGGGGCCTGCTGCTGTCCGGTCCACTTCTCGGCGGCTGGGCGCTGGCCTCTACGACGCAGCCGGTGACCGTGCCCCCACGAGCAGAGGCACCGAAGGCGCAGCCCGCATCCTCGGACGCAGTGGCGCCGTCCGGGTTCGCGGAGGTGTACGTCGCCGCCTATGTGAAGGCCGGTGACAGTGACGCGGACGCGGCGGAGCTCGCGGCGTTCTACCCGGCCGCGCGGTCCCTGTCGTGGTCGGTAAAGGGCGGATCGAAGGAGCGAGCGGAGTCGGCGTCGGCGGTCCAGGTTCGGCAGATCTCGGCCGGCTACTGGTCGGTGACGGTGGCCGCGCGGATCACCGGCTCGGCGAAGGGCTCCGACAGCGTCCGCTACTTCCAGGTACCGGTGCGGGCCACGGCCGGCTCCAAAGGCGCGGCCTCGGGATGGACTGCGGCAGCGCTGCCTGCTGAGGTCGCAGCCCCGAACGGGTCCAAGGGCGCGGCTGTTGAGCTGTCGTACGGAGCAGCGCACGCGCCCCTGCCATCCGACCCTGCGGCGCAAACGGTCCAGGACTTCCTGGCTGCGTACCTGACGGGCCGGGGTGAGCTGGACCGCTACCTCTCCCCCGGTACGGAGCTACACGCGGTGCGCCCGGCTCCGTACACGGCGGTGACGGTGACGCAGATCGCCGACCACGGACAAGGGCCAGCCGAAGGTGCAGAGGCCCAAGTCCCGCCCGACGGTGTCCAGCGTCGGCTCCTGGTCGACGTCGAGGGCGACGGCAAGCACGCGAGCGGCCGGCCGATGACGTACGCGATCGAGCTGCGTGCCCGGGACGGACGGTGGGAGGTCGTCGCGCTCGAAGACGCACCCGCTCTGGCGACGTCCGACAACTCTTCTGCAGATTCTCCAGAAAGGCAGGGCTCATGAACGGGCTCATGCAGATGGCAGGAGCCATCTCCGACGCAACCACCCTCGTCAACCAGCTCAAGACCTTCTTCCTCGTGGGCGTGCTGGGGCTGATGTACGTCGTGTTCATCGTCTTTGTGTGGGGACAGACCAAGTCCGTGCTCAAGGCCGGAATCGCGGCCATCGGCGGGGCGGTGGTCCTGGCCATCGTCGCCAACATGACCGTGTTGAGGGACAAGATCGGCGAGGATCTCAAGAACCCCGGCGGCACGGCGGCCTCGGCTGCGGTCCGCGTCGTCGACCACATCGGCCCGGCCGGCGGTGACCGGCGATGAGCACCACCGCTGCGGCGCCGGAGCCCCTGATCGGCCGCTGTTACACGAAGGCACGACGACACCAGAACGTCGTGGGCACCTGGCCTGGCGGCGGCCGGATCTGGGGCGGCCCCTACACATGGCCGCAGATCATCGTGGCGGCGGCCACTTTGGCGGTGCTGGTGCTCACCGCCGGGCTGTGGGCGCATCACGGCCTGCTCGACGCCCTGCCGTTGCTCGGTGTGCCCTACGCGCTGGCACTGGTGGTGGGGCGGGTGCACGTCGATGGCCGCAACCCCTTCGCGGTGGCAGCCAGTGTCCTTGGTCTGGCGGTGAGCGGATCGTCCGGTCGGATGGACGGCCGCCCCGTAGGCCGACCTCGACGCGGTGCGGCGGTCGGTGTTTGCACGCTGACCTGGCAGCCGGCCAACGACGACGCGACGGCTCAGGCAGAGGCCGGCTCCCCATCCGCCACGCCAGTGCACGCCGTTGCCGCGTCCGACGCCCCGGAGATCACCACGGCCGCCGGGCGGCCGGTGGCCGACGCGCCCGTGGTGCGGGTGACGTCGGGCGTGGGCGCGCTGCTCGCCGCCCGCACTGCAGGCCAGATCACCACGACGACCAACAACGAGCGGGGGAAGTAATGCGGATTCCCGTCCGGCACATCGCCGGAAATGTCATCTGGACCCGTCACGGCACCTGCTGGGCGCTGTGGCGGGTGGAGGGAAGCGGGCACGCCCAGTCCTCCCGCACCGTCAAGGAGCGGCGGCTGCGCGCGTTGGAGACTTTGGTCAAGCAGCTGCACGGCGAGTCGATGATGCTGTCCTTGTGCCCGCAGGTCGACCCGGCCTCGGTGGTGCGCAAAATGACCGACGGCGTCGACCTGGCCGCGAGCGAGCGCTACGAACAGCTGGCGGCGCGGGTGTGGGACCAGCTGGAGCGCATGGAGCTGACCAGCCGCGCGGACTGGTTGGCCGTCCCGCTTTCCGCCAGCAGCAAGAAACAGGCGGCCGGCATGGCGTTCGATGCGGCCCGCGCGGAAATGGCCCTGCAGCTGGGCCTGCTGCCGGCGCCGGTCAGCGCCCGTGAAGAAAAGCGCCGGCTGAAGCAGGCCCGTGCGCTGGCCGGGACGTGGCCCTCGACCATCGCGGTGCGGCCCGCCACCGAAGCGGAAATCCTGTGGATCTACGGGCACAGCGCCCGACGGGGAGTGCTGGAGCCTTTGCTGCCCGAACCCGAGCAGCGCACCGGCCGCAGCCGCGGAGCTGCCGCTCTGGGCCAGGTCATCCTCGCGGAGAGCAGCGCCCCCGCGGAGGCCGGACAAGAAGAAGACGACGCCGGCAAGGGCCGATTCGGGCGGCGCTGGCTTCAGGTCTCCACTGAGTGGGGCGACTCGTACCAGACGTTCCTGTCGCTGTCCGAGATGCCCGAGCGGTTCCTCTTCCCCGGCAGCGAATACCTCGCGAGCCTGGACGATTTCGGGTTTCCGGTGGACTGGGTGATGCGCCTGAAAGTCACCCCGGGTTCTGTCGCTGACGCCAAGGCGCGTCGGCAGGCCAATGAGCTGGCGAACCAGCCCGGCGAATACGAGGGCGAGGTCTCCGGCGTGCCGCCACATGTGCACGACGCCGCCGACGACGTGGAGGACTTCCGCAGTGCGGTAACCCGGACCAAGTCCGAGGTCGAGGTCCAGGCCATGGGAACGCTGTGCGTGTGGGGCACCACACCGGCAGAGGCCGAGGCCCGCGCCGCAGACCTCAAGACCCACTTCGGCGAGGCCGACTACGCCTTCACCCGCCCCGTGGGCGAGCAAGAGCGGCTGTTCTACGGGATGCTGCCGGGCGCCCGCACACCAAAGGTGATGCTGTCCTACGCGCAGGTCCTCCTCGCGAAGGACTTCGCGATGGCCGGCGCCTTCTCTGGATCGGCGCTGGGCGATGCCAAGGGGCCGCTGTACGGCCTGCAACTGGCCGGTGGCGGCACCCGGCCTGTCCTCACAGACTGGTCGCTAGGCCCGCAGAAATCGGCGTCGGCCAGCGCAGCGTTCATCGGTGAGCTCGGCGGCGGCAAGAGCGTCGCGATGAAGACCGCCGCCTACAACATCCTCGCCGCCGGCCGAAAGGTCGGGCAGCCGCAGAGCCGAGGCCGGGCGGTCATCGTCGACCGCACCCCGCAGCAAGAATGGCGCCGTTTCGCCAAGGCCTGTCCCGGCACCACCCAGGTCATCACCATCGACGACCAGGCACAGGTCTCTCTCGACCCGCTGCGCACGATCCGCGATCGGGCACAGGCGCAGCGCCGCACGGAGTCGTTTCTGACGCTGCTGCTGGGCATCGGCCCCATGAGCGACCAAGGCATCGTGCTGTCGGAGGCGATCGAGGCAACGCTGACCGGGTCAGCGCCGTCCATGGCAGCGCTGGTCAGCGAACTGCAGGCACGCGGCAAACGCGATGCGACCTCGGCCGCGGTAGCACGCAAGTTGGCCTCGGTGGCCCGCAAGGACCTGTCCCGCACCATCTTCGACCCGTCGTTGCCGGTGGTGGACACGTCGAAGGCCGACACAGTCGTCTTCGCCACCGCCAACCTGGTACTCCCCAAGGAACACGAACTCAGTGCTGACCGGCTGTCGACGCTGGAGTACGAGAAGACCTTCGGCCGGGCAGCGCTGTATCTCATTGCGGCGCTGTGCAGGGAAATCTGTTTCGCCAACCCCCACGAGTTCTGCGTAGCGGTGTGGGACGAATGCTGGTGGCTGACCTCCTCCCCCGAGGGCATGGCCCTGCTCCTGGAGTTGGTCCGCGACGGCCGCAAGCACAACGCCGGCTGCCTGGTGGGCAGCCACGACGGCGAGGACATCGGCCCGGAGGCATCTGCCACCGGGCAGGTCATCCGCGGGCTCTTCCCCAGGAAGTACCTGTTCCGGCAGACCGACGTCGCCCTCGCCAAGCGCGGCCTCGCCTTCCTCGGCCTCGACCCCGACGATGCGGACCTGGTGGAGCTGGTCACCACCGGCCTGTCCCCCATGGACGTGGCCGACGAGGTCCGCGCGCAGCGGGCCGGTGAGTGCCTGCACCGGGACCTTTACGGCCGGATCGGTGGGATGCAGATCGTCATTCCGGCCGACCCCGAGGCTGCTGCCGCGATTCACTCCGACCCGGCGCTCGCAGCATGAGGTGGCTGCGCCTGGCCGGGCAGACGGCATGGGTAGGGCGACGGGCAGCCTGGCAGCTGGTGTTGGTGCTGTGCACCGCGGCGGTCCTCACCACCGGGCTGGCCGCGCATGCGGCTGCAGCGCCCGCGCCCACCCCGTCGGCACCCACCAGTGCGCAGCCCAGCCCGACCGAATCCACCACTCGCGGAAAGCCGGCGCCCGGTGCAGCCGGCGGCGTGGCGTACGAGGACACCGCTCAGGGCAAGGCGGCCGCGAAGAAGGCACAGAGGGAGGCCAAGGAGTCGCTGCGCAAGAAGCTGCACCGGATGGGCATCGGCAAGGACGACCTGCTGGACAGCTTCCATGTCACCGATGAGCACGGCATCCCCGTCAGCGCGTTCAAGGTGGACTCCGAGAGCGGCGAGTGGTCCGACTGGGACCTGAAGGTCGACGAGTGGCTGACCAGCTTGTTGTTCATGTGCACCAAGTGGCTGGTGGCCTTCGCCTGCTGGCTGCTCACCTGGGCACTGGGCTTCAAGCTGGCCTCTTTGCTCCTCAAGCCGGCTCTGGCGGTATCGGATTCCCTCTACAGCAGCGTCGTGGTCCAACTCGGCTTGCCGACCCTGTTCCTCGCTTTCAGCGGCACCGTCGCGGCGTGGCACCTCTTTTTCGGTGACCGCTCGCGCGGCTGGGGTGAGCTCACCGCGTCCCTGCTGATCTCCGCGCTCGCGGTCACCAGCCTCGCCTCGCCGCCCCAGACGCTGCTCGGCCCCGACGGCGCGGTGGGAAAGGCGCGTGACCTGGGGGTTGCCGTGGCTTCCATCGTCATGGGCAACGAGGACCCCACCGGACGGTCGACCGACGCCGTGGCCGACATCACCGCGCCGATCACCGACGAACTCGTCAACGCCTTCGTGGTGCAGCCGAGCATGGTGCTCACCTATGGCCAGACGTTTACCGACGACACCAAGGACAAGTGCGCGTCCCAGTTCACGGCCTCCCGCATCACGACAGCATTCGTCAACCAGAAGGTCGCCGAGCAGGCCAAGGCGCTCAAGGACATGCCGGGCGCCGGGGACATCCTCGCGCCCGGCATCGGCGGCAAGATCGATGATTTCGTCCGGGACAAGGCAGCGCAGTGGGGCGTGGACACCTTCGGGACCAAGCCGGACGCCAGGTTCGAGAAGGCCTGCGTCAGCGGTAACGCCAAGGAGGCGAAGAAGGCCTCCGGGGACAAGC
The DNA here is from genome assembly GCF_040640655.1 of Streptomyces sp. NPDC021749. Taxonomy (NCBI): domain Bacteria; kingdom Bacillati; phylum Actinomycetota; class Actinomycetes; order Kitasatosporales; family Streptomycetaceae; genus Streptomyces; species Streptomyces sp. NPDC021749. The sequence goes on from NZ_JBFACE010000026.1 coordinate 25,332, forward strand.
TCGCCGGAGCCGTCTTCATGTTCCTGGCAGCGCTGCTGGTCTGCGTGCTCATCATCGGGCTCGCCGGCAGCTACCTGGCCGCCCAGGCCTGGCTCGCCGCCGAGGCGATGCTGCTGCGCTGCGCGCTGATCGTCGGCACCCTGCCGGGGCCCGGCCGGGCATGGCTGTGGTCGCGGGGCGCCGCGATCGCCCGCGGTCTGGCCCTGCTGGTCGGCCTCGTGGTGGCGCTGGGCGTTTTCGTCGTCGCGGTCACCGCCGTGGTCTCCGCGCCCGCCAAGGAGGTTCCCGGCGGCATCGTCGTCCGCTTCGTCACCGTCGACATTCTGTGCGTCGGGGCGATGATCTTCCGCAAGCGCCTGGTCAGCCGCTCGCGCCAGATGGCCGCCCGGCTCAAGACCCGCGTCGGAGCGTCCAAACTCGGCGGCGCAGCCGCCCCCTCCGACCTCGGCTCCGGTGGCCGTCGGCGCGGCACCCTGGGCAAGGTCGGTGGCGCCACGCTGATGCTCGGCCTGATGGCTGCCACCGGCGGCACCGCCGGTGTGGTCGGCGGCGGCCTGGGCCGCGCGGGCAGCGCCCGCACCGTCCGGAATCTGGCCAAGGGCGCTGGGCGTCTTGCCCGGGGCGCCGAGAAGACGGTGCGAGCGGGAGCCCGGACGGGCATGCGCGTGGGCCGCTTCGGGCTCAAGTACAGCGCCGGGCTACCGATATATGGCCCGCGGGCCGCGCACCGTGCGGTTGCCGCGGCTCAGGCTGTGCCCGGCCAGGTCACCACCGCGGCCGCCCAGCTCAGAGACCGCCTGGAGACCGCCCGGGATCTGTACGAACCGCGGGTGTACAACTTCGCTGACGAGTACTGGCGCAGCATCGGCGGCCGCTGGGTCAGCAACCGGATCCGCGCTCGTCGCGGTCTGCCTCCTGTGCTGTCTTCCCGCTGGTCGCGGCGACCGGCCGCCCCGTCTCCACGCCGCACTCCGGGCCAGCCGCTCCATCCGACGCCCGCAGCGTCGCCGCGCCGCAGCCGTCGGCCGCAGATGGTGCCGCATCGGCCGTTGACTCCGCCAGCGTCCAGCCGACAGGCGAGCCTGCAGCAGCGGTTGCACCGCATCCGTGCCCGGGGGGCCGCGGCCAACCAGCCGGCCTCGCCGCCCGTGCCGCCTCGCCGTCCCGTGCCGCCCCGTGCCAGGCAACCGAGGAGGCGGTCATGAAGCGGCCGCTCGTCGCTGCCGGTGTGGGCCTCGGCGCGGGGGCTTTCGCACTGATCGGTGTGCTGGTGCTGTTCGTAGCCGCCGTGGCCAACGGCGTTGCCGGCCACCAGCAGGAGCAGGAAGCGGCCGGAACGCAGGTCTCGGCGCGGGGTGGAGCGGTGGGTGACATCCCGCCGGCCATGCTGGCTCTCTACCGGGAGGCGGCGCCGGCCGCCTGCCGCGGGTTGGACTGGTCGGTGCTCGCCGCGGTCGGCAAGGTCGAGACCGACCACGCCCGCTCCCCCACGATGCGGTCTTCCGCAGGAGCGGTCGGGCCGATGCAGTTCCTGCCCTCCACGTTCGCGGGCTACGCGTACCCGGTACCGCCCGGCGGCGCCACCCCGCCCAGCCCCTGGGATCCGACCGACGCTGTGTTCGCCGCGGCGCGGATGTTGTGCGCGAACGGCGCCGAGTCCGGGACACAGAAAGGAATCTATCGGGCGATCTACTCCTACAACCACGCAGACTGGTACGTGCGCAAGGTCCTCAGCCAGGCGAAGGCCTACGCGGCGTCACCCAGCGCGGGGGACGGGAGCGGTGGGGCGGCTGCGGGCTCGTCCAGTGCGATCGTGCGGGCGGCGATGACGCAGCTCGGTGTCCCCTATGTATGGGGTGGCGGCGACATCCACGGCCCGACCGGCGGCGGGCTGGACTGCTCGGGGCTGACCTCCTTCGCCGTCTATAAGGGGACCGGTGGCCGCGTCGTACTGCCCCGCACCTCACAGCAGCAGCGTTTCGTCGGCGTTGCGGTCCCTCGCGATGAGATGCAGCCTGGCGACTTGATCATCTTCAACAAGGACGGCTGGGGGCATGTGGGGATTTTCGTTGGTGACAACACCATGATCAATGCGCCGCGGCCAGGCAAGGGGGTCGAGACCACCACCCTTGCCGGGTACTGGTCCCGTTACGAGTGGTCGGTACGGCGGGTGACCTGACGGCCGGGCAGGTTCCCATCACGTTCGTCCTTCGTTCCAGCGGTTTGTCGGAGATCTGGCGTCCGCACCGAGAAACTGCAGGTCACATGTCTCATCGTTCTGTCCGACGTGCGCCAAGCACCGTTTGGCCCCAAGGAATTCGACACTTCGGTGAGACAGACGGCGCCGACAATGCGATGGGACGCCGCGGAACGTCGCAGCTCTGCAGCGCGCCCTGCGGCAAGTACGGCGAGAACCTACAGGCCCGTGTAGTTCCGATTTCACTTGTCATCGCCCGGCGGTCTGGCATCGGTCGGACACAGGCGAGCGCGCAGGCCGGCTGCCCTGTCGTATGGGAGCTGTCCGATTCTCACTCGCTCTCATTCGCGTTGCCGGATTCGGAACTAAGATCATTTGCTCGTCTACAAGGGGGGAAGTTTGCGCAAGATCATCAGCGGGACGGCTCTGATCCTGACCGCGGCTCTACTGACTGGTTGTGGCAGCGACGGCGGCCCGTCGACGGCCCACAAGTCTGCGAACGTGAACGCGAAGGCGAAGCCCGACAGCGGGAGCGGTGCGATCAAGCACGAGGTCACCCTCGAAGTTCTGGGCCACGGCACATCTCAGGTGTACTACAACCTCGACACCAACAAGTTTGAGAAGGTGAAGCTTCCCTGGAAGAAGACCTCGACCGTCACCTTGACGACCGACGCCGAGAAGAGGATCGGCACAACGGTCTCCGTCGTCCCCGGCTCCGTATACAACGCCGACGGCACACTGCGCGCGGCGGCCTGCGTCATCACAGTCGACGGGAAGAAGGTCGCGGACAACAAGGGCGGCAAGTCTGACAAAATGTGCAAGTACGACGTGAAGTGAGGATTCGCGCTACGCGGATGCCCCAAGCGGCGGCAGGGCGCACACGAATTCCGTGAAGTCCATGTCGTCTGGGAATGCCGTGGACCAGCGTTCTCAGGCGACATGGCACCCCAGCAAGGCAGTAGCCCACCGGCTGCCAAATGGACTTCGACAGGACACGGCCGCCCGAGAGGCCTGTGCTTGGGTGAGGAATTCGCCAAACCGGCTGAACGAAGCCGCCGACAAAGCGGCGACCCATGCTGAAGGCCGGACGGAATCCGCGGACGAGTCGCACGGCCGGGAGGCGGGCGATATCACTTGGGCGGTATGCCGGAGTTGAGTCAACTGCCCCAGAAAACAGACTCCACGGTCTGCGAAGCGGGCGGTAAGGTGCAAGCTCGGCCACTCATATGGCCCATAACCGTCCTTGCGGTGAGCGATCAAGAAAATCGTCTCCACCGCGACAGACCCAGAAAACTGCCTGTAGTTCGAACCCTCGGGGGGAGCACGGATGCGAACCGCATCATGCCGGAGCCGCTACCGCAGCAACCTGCTCAAGAACAGCACGATCGTGCTGTTTGCCACCGGCTTTGCGGCTCTCACGGTCGTCTCGTGCAGCAGCGGTCCCGGCGGCACAGATGCCAAGCCCACGCCCTCGAAGTCTGCGTCCACGAAGCCGGCGTCGGATGACGCAGCGGCCCGCAAGGACGTTTTGGCGGCCTACTCCGGTATGCGCACCGAACAGGTCAAGGCGTACGCCGCGGGCGACGCCAACGGCACGAAACTGGAGAAGTACGCCGCAGACAAGGCCCTTGCCACGGTGGAAGGCAACCTCTTCCGCTATCGCCAGGGCGGCATCATTTTCAAAGGAAAGCCGAAGAGTTCGGCGAAGGTGACCGCGCTCAGCCTCACCACGCATCCCAAGACAGCGACTGTCACGGAGTGTTTGGACACCACGCATTGGACGCCGGTGGTGAAGTCCAGCGGCAAAGAGGCGGCCAGCGGCAATCAGCCGCGCCGCTACACAGTGACCGGCACTGTGCGCACCATCGGGAAGACCTGGATGGTCGTCGGCCTCACCGCAGACAAGGACCACCCGTGCTGAAGGCAACGGCCGCCGCTGCCGTGACGCTCGGCGTCCTGGCCGCAGCAGCCCCCGCCTACGCGGACGTCACTCCTCCTGAGGACTGCGGCGGCCTGGAGGTATGCGTCGGCGCATACGATCCGGCCAGCCCCGAGCACCACGCTCCCAAGCAGCATCACGCTGCCCGCAGCAAGGCCGGCGGCACGAAGCCGGTCTGCAAGGTGTGGGGCGACGGCCAGAACACCAGCACCGGCGACGGGCCGGGCGATGCAGCACCGCCGACCAAAGTCGAGGTTCCCTGCCAGGATTCCAACCTCGGTTCGTTCTCCGGCGGCTGCTACTACAAGCCCGCCCCCGCCCCGCCCGCCGATGATCCCGTGTGGAAGGGCCACAAGCCGGGCGACGGCGCGATCTACCAGAAGACCTGCCCGCTGGGCTCCAACAGCGACCCGTTCGGCACCAACGGCAGCGGGCTGGTGTGGATGGCCAAGCCGCCCGGCGGCGCCGCTGCCGACCCCGCCGAGCTCGCCCGTCAGGCCGTCGACAAGATGACGCTGCGCGGCGCGGACATCGGCATCGTGCCCAAGCCGGGTGGCAAGGGCGTCGTCGGCATGCCCGTCTACATGTGGACCAGGAAGAGCGCAGAGACCTACGGCCCGAACACGGCCACAGCCAGCGCCGGCGGTGTAACGGTCTCGGCCACCGCGAAGGTGTCGCGCATCGACTGGACGATGGGCGACGGGCACACCGTGACCTGCACCTCGGCAGGGACTCCCTACCGGGCGCAGTACGGCAAGAACCCCTCCCCCAACTGCGGATACCGCTACGAGCAGCCGTCCACGAGCAAGCCGTCCGGCAAGTACCACGTCACCGCGCGGTCCACCTGGACCGTCGACTGGACCGGTGGCGGCCAAAGCGGGCAGCTGACCGAGGTACGCAACAGCGCGGTGGACATCACCGTCGCCGAGGTCCAGGTCCTCAACTAACCCTCGCCCCATCGCACGCCAGCACGACCTGAGAGGCCGCCATGGAAACCCCCGCCTCGGCATCGTCCCTGCCCCGACCCGGCACCGGCCGCCCCGACATGCCCATCACCACGGCTCCGCCGGTCAAGCGGGAACGCCGCTGGTCCGTGGCTGCCCTGTGCATCGTCCTTGCGGTCCTCGCCGGTCTGGGCGCGGCCGCGGCCGTCTCGTCGGCCAGCGACCGCGCCAAGGTGCTCGCCGTCGCCCGTGACGTCCCCGCCGGCCAGGCGCTGACGGAGGCTGACCTGACCGTGGCCGAGGTCTCGGCAGATGCCGCCCTCTCCCCGGTTCCCGGCAGTCAAATGAGCCGGATTGTGGGCAAGCGCACGGCCGTTGACCTCCGCAAGGGCGGGCTGCTGACCACCTCCCAGCTCACCGCCGGCTCCGGCCTGGGGGATGACCGCCAGCAGGTCGGCGTCCAGGTCAAGCGCGGCCAGGCCCCGGACGGCACGCTGATGGCGGGTGACAAGGTCCTGGCCGTCCTGACCCCCGCCGCCGGCGACAGTGGTTCCTCCTCCAAGAGCAGCGGCCCGCCCCCCACCATCTCGGCGTCCGTCGTGTCCGTCTCTCGGCCCGATGCCACCGGCACCGTCGTCGTCAACCTCGCGGTGGAATCCACCGACGGCCCGACGCTGGCGACTCGTGCCGCCGCCGGACGCATTGCCCTGGTCCGTGAGCCGCGGAGCAGCTGACATGGCCGTCACCGCTCTCGTTTCCGCCAAGTCGTGCGGCGTCACCGCCTCCGGTCTCGCGCTGACTCTGGCGTCCCGCCGGACTTCGTTGCTCGCCGAGTGCGATCCCGCGGGCGGCACCGTACGTGCCGGGCTGCTGAGTTCGACTCCTACCCGAGGTGTTGGCCTCTACCATCTGGCGGAAGCGGAACGCACCGGCCCGGAGGTGTTCGCGCAGGCTGTGCCGTCGCATCTGGTAGGTCTCGACGGGGCTGGCCACCGCAAGGTGCTGCCCGGCCTGACCGACCCCACCCAGGCAGCGGCCCTGACGCGTACGTGGCCTGCTCTGTCCCAGGTGCTGCACATCCTCGCCGCTGATGCCGGCTATGACGTCTACATCGACGCCGGGCGCCTGGCCGTGGACGCCGGGCGCCTGCATCCCACCCTGTCCTGCGCCCCGCTGATCTACGAGGCAGACCTGGTGCTGCTGACGGTTCGCGGCACGGAGCAGTCGCTGGCCCTGGCCCGCCATCTGGTCCGGCCGCTGCGCGCCGAGCTCGATGCGCACGGTTCGGGTGCGGACGCGTTGGGGTTGCTGCTGATCGAGGGCGGCTACCGCGCCCACCAGGTCTCCGAAGCGCTTGAGGTGCCGGTCCTTGCCGCTCTTCCGTGGGACCCGGCAACGGCGGGCTATCTCACCGAAGGCGGCAGCCCGCCCCGCGGCTACGGCGGTCGCCGGAGTCCGCTGCTTCATCGTGCCCGTACCGCGACCGAGCAGATCGAGGCGGCCGCGCAGCGACGCCGCGTGCAGCGCCAGTGGCCGCGCCCGGATCATCCGCAGATGGCGGGAGTTTTGGACCGTCTGGCCGCCCAGGCCGCCGAGGGAGGAGCCTGACGTGTCCGACCCTCAGCACCGGCCCGGCACCACGAACGGCCACCCCGTGGCCGGCGACCGTGATGCCCTGGCGCACCTGCTCACGCAGCGCTTCAACAAGGCTGTCCACCCACCCCAGACGCCGCCGAGTCCGGCTGCTGTTCCGCCGCCGCCTGCCTCCCCCATGCCTCCCGCAGTGCCGCACAGCGCGGCCACAACGGATGCGGCGGCGATCCCGCGGCTGGCCGGTCTGCCCGGCCAACTGCCGGTGGCGTGGGAGGTGATCGAGGCGCTGCAGGCGCAGGTCTCCACCACGTTGAGCAAGCGTGATCCGCAGCGCCTGCTGGGCAACGAGGACCGGCAGATGCTGGCCCGTTCGCTGACCACCGCGGCGGTTGCGTCGTGGTCGGCCACCTACGCCCAGGGCAACACCCCGCTCACCCCGGAGCAGGAATCCGCTATCGGCGACGCGGTGTTCAACTCCATGTTCCGCGGCGGGCGGCTTCAGTCGCTGCTGGACGAGGACGGTGTCGAGGACCTGATGGTCGACGGCACCACCGCGTGGGTGGAGTACTACGACCGTCCCCGGCGGACGATCGAGCACGTCGCCGACAGCCACGACGAGCTGATCACGTGGGTCAACCGCATGGCCAGGTTGTCCGGTCACGGGGAGCGGGCCCTGACCCAAGCCACCCCCAGCGTCGGCTTCCGCATGCCGGACGGCTCCCGCGTCACCGCCTCCCTGCTGACCAGCCGGCCCTCCGCCGTCATCCGTAAGCACCGGATCCAGCAGCACGGCCTGGCACAGTTGCAGGAATGGGGCTCGCTGAACCCCACCATCGCCGCGTTCCTGACGGCCTGCGTCCGGGCCCGTATGAACCTTCTGGTGGTCGGGGACATGGGTGCCGGGAAGACCTCGCTGTTGCGCGCGCTGGGCCGTGAAATCCCCGCCTCCGAGCGGCTGGTGACCCTGGAGTCGGACCGTGAACTTTATTTGGATGAGCCCGGCCCCGGGCCGCTGACGTTCGCCTTCGAGGCGCGGCAGTCCAACGGCGAGCGCACCGGCGACAACCGCGCGGCCGGTGAGGTCACTATCTCCGACATGTTCGCCACCGCGCTGCGCTACAACGCCACGCGCGTCATCGTCGGTGAGGTCCGCAGCACCGAGATCGTCCCGATGCTGCAGGCGATGTCCGCCGGCGGTTCGGGATCGATGTGCACGATGCACGTGCGTCGCCCGCATGCGATCGTCAGCCGCCTGGTGCAGCTATGCACCGAGGCCGGCATGACCGACTCGGCTGCCCATCACCTCATCGCCTCCGGCATCGACGCCGTGGTCTACCTGACCTACCTCGATGAAACCCCGATCGGCGGCCGCAAGCACCGCTTCGTTTCCCACATCTACGAGGTCCACGACGTGGTCGGCGAGGGCGGGCGGCCCACCACCACCGAGTTGTTCGCCCCCACTGCTGGTGAACGGCGCGCGGTCTACCAGAACATGCCCTCCTTCATCGAGGAGCTGGAGCTGCACGGCTTTCACCGGACCTGGCTCACCGACAACCCGAACGCCCACTGGCTCACCCCGCTCCAAACGGTCAGGAGCACGCGATGACCACACAGCAACTCGCCCTCGCTGCCGCCTGCTGCGCCGTCCTCGCGCTGCTCGCCGTCGTCGCGCTCGTGCGTGAACTGCGCGGCCGCGTCCCCGATCCGGTCAAGCCCCCCTCGCGTCTGGCCGCCCGGCTGCGGCGTGCCCGCAGCGAGCTACCGGAGAGGTGGCAGCGTCGCTGGCGGCATCTGGTGACCGCCGCGGCGGTCGTCACCCTGGCCGTATGGGCCTATACCGGATGGCCGGTGCAGGGCCTTCTCGCCGGGGCGGCCGTCCTCGCCCTGCCCTACCTGCTGCACCCCGGGGATGCGGCCATGCAGCGCATCGAGCGTCTCGAAGCGGTCGCGCAGTGGCTCAATCACCTGGCGGGCGTGCACACCGCCGGCATCTCGCTGGCCCAGACGATCCGCACGTCGGCGAAGTCGGCGCCCGAGCCGATCGCTGCGAACGTGCAGAGGCTGTCGGACCGGCTGCGGGCCGGGATGGACGCCCAGCAGGCGTACGCGCTGTTCGCCGACGAACTCGCCGACGGCGTCTCGGACCACGTCGTGCTGCTGTTCCAGACGCACTCCGTCTACACCGGGCCGGGGCTGGCCACCGCCTTGGAGGCGCTGGCCATCACCATCCACCAGCAGGCCGCCGACGCCCGCGACATCGAGGCTGACCGCCGCAAGGTCCGCAAGGCCGCGCGGCAGGTGTCGGTCATCGTGTGCGTCGTGGTCATGGGCTGCATGCTCAACAAGGCCTGGTCCGCCTGGTACGGCACACCTGTCGGCCAGATCGCGCTGATAGTGCTGGGAGCGGCGGCCGCCTGGACGCTGGCCTGGCTTCGGCGTATCGCCCGTACGAAGCCCGATCCGCGTCTGCTCGAAGCCCTGCCCGCTCGCCCCGGGCCGACCGCCGGAGGATTCCGATGATCGAGATGCAGGCGGTGCTGCCCGCGGCCGCCGCGGGCGCTTTGGTCGGCCTGGCCGTACGGGCGGCATGGCCGGCCCGCCCCGACCTGGCCAGCGCCCTGGACCGCTTCGATGGCCCGGCCCGTTCCGATGCGGGGCCCGCGGAGGGGCTGGCGCGTACCGGGTCGCTTCCGGAGCGGATCGGCGTGCGTGTGCTGGCGGAGTTCGGTGACCGGCTCACGCTGCCGTACCAGGACCTCAACCTGCTGCGGAAGTCGCCGGCTGAACACCTGGGACGCCGCGTGCTGTTCACGCTGTACGGATTGCTGTTGCCCCAGCTGTTGCAGGCGGTGCTGTTGCTGGCCGGCGCACCGATGCCGTTCACCTTCCCTGCGGTTGCTTCCCTGGGCCTGGCCGCGCTGTTCTGGGTCAACCCTGGACGTGAGGTCAAGAAGGAAGCGGCCGCTGCGCGGCTGGTGGTGCGCCATGCGGCCGCCTCGTATCTGGAGCGGGTGGCGCTGGCGCGGATCGCCAACAGCGGTGCCGCGCAGGCCCTGACCCGTACCGCGGAGGTCGGCGACGGGTGGATTTTCGAGCGGATGCGCCAAGCCTTCGATCACGCCGAGCTGTCCGGTGCCACCCCGTGGGAGGCCCTTAAGCGGCTGGGCGAGGAGCTCGACATCCCGGAGTTGTCGCGTCCAGCCGACACCTTGGCGCTCGCCGGTGACGGCGGCGCCGTCTATACGACGCTGCAGGCGCAGGCTCGTCAGCTGCGCGTCGCGCTGCTGGCCGATGCCAAGGGCGCTGCCAATGAGGCGTCTACCGCGATGATCCTGCCGGTCACCGCAGGCGTCATCCTCATGATCATCTTTGTGATGGTGCCCATGGTCAACGGCATCCTCTCCAGCTGACCCCCGGCCCTGGCGGGCCACCCAACACCTTACGGAGGAACCGATGGACATCCGCACCCTCACCGTCATGATTCAGAGCCGCTGGCAGCAGCTGCAGAACGCCTGGCGGCGTGACGAAGGACAGTCCAGCACCGAGCTGGCCGTCATCACCGGTGCGCTGCTGCTCGGCGCCGCACTGCTGGTCGTCGCCATCAAGAGCAAGCTCTTGGAGAAGATCGGCATCATCAACGGTGGCTGACCCCAACGAAACTGCGCCGCCCCATCCAGAGCTGCGGATATTGAGGAGAAGCACGGCGTGAGAGCACGCATGCGCGCGCTGGGGGCCCTGGCCCGGCTGCGTGACGATCGCGGCCAGGCCAGCACCGAGCTGGCCGTACTCGCCCTGGTCGTCCTCATGCTGGTCTTCACCGCGATCCAGGTCGGCCTGTATTTCCATGCCCGCAAGGTGGCTCAGTCCGCCGCGCGGCAGGGAGTTGAGGCAGGTCGCCGGATCGGCGCCTCCGCCGGCGACGGTGTCGCTCAGGCCGAGGAGTTCGTCAGCCGCTACGGCAACTCGGTCCGCGGCGCCCAGGTCTCCTCAGCCGGCAGCACGGCCGGGCGGATCCGCATCACCGTGACCGGCACGGTCGCCACCCTGGTCCCCGGCTTGGACCTGGACGTCAGCCAGTACGCCGAGGCTCCCCACGAGCGGTGGACCAACCCGTGAAGCCCTGCACCCCCTACTTCCCCGGCCGTCTGCGGCGCCTGCTGGCCGCGGACCGCGGCAGCTTCGCCGTGGAGACGGCGATCCTGGCCCCCGTCCTGATCATGGTGCTGGGGCTGATGGTCGCCCTGGGCCGTGTCATCGATGCCGAAGGCTCCGTGGACATCGCTGCCCGCGCCGCAGCTCGCGCCGCCTCCCTGGAGCGTGACCCGGCCAGCGCCCAAAGCGCGGCACAGAGCGCCGCCGCTCAGAGCCTGTCCGGGGAAGGGGTCACCTGCCGCTCGTCCAGGGTCAGCGTCAACACCGGCGGGTACGCCACCGCCGTGGGCCAGGACGCCGAGGTCACCGCCGACGTCACCTGCACCGCAGATCTGTCCGACATCGCCCTGCCGGGCCTGCCAGGGGTCAAGGAGCTCCACGCCTCATGGACCAGTCCGCTCGACACCTACCGCGCACGGTGACCCCCTCCCACCGGCGGCTGCGAAACGGCATGCGTGGGCTCGCCCGCCGCTGCCGCACACACCTGAGGGGGCATGATGCGTGCGGGAGCGACCGCGGCTCGATGTCGGTGTTCTTCGCCGTCGCCACCATCGCCGTCCTGCTGGTGATGGCGCTGCTCGTCGACGGCGGCAAAGCCCTCAATGCGGCCAACCACGCCACCTCCCTCGCACAGGAGGCAGCCCGAAGCGGCGGCCAGCAACTCGACGCCGCCCAAGCCATCCAAGGCACCGCCATCACAGTCGACCCGGGCGCCGCCCAGGCAGCCGCCGAGGACTACCTCGCCCACAACGGCGTCCAGGGCGACGTGGAAGTCACGGACAACGGGCAAACCCTCCACGTCACCGTCCACAGCACCTACCGCACACTTTTCGGGTCACTCATCGGCAAGAGCAGCATCGCCGTGACCGGTACCGCAAATGCGCATCTGCAGACCCACGCTGGAGGCTGAGCGATGGCCCACCCCACCCCCGGACCCGTGCGTGCCACCGGCAGGCTGCTGCGCGCACTGCTCGGCCTCGTCGTGCTCCTCGCGCTCGTCGGCGGCGTTCCCTTCCTGCTGCTCGCCCTCGGCCACCAGCCCACCGAACTCATTGGCGGCCTCGATGCCCTGCTCCGCCCCGACGACGGCACCCTCTTCCTCGTCGTACTGACCCTCATCGGCTGGGCAGGATGGGCCGCCTTCACCCTCTCCGCGGTCATCGAACTCGTCGCCGTGCTCCGCCGCCGCTCCGCTCCGCGTCTCAAGGGCCTGGGCGGCCTGCAGTCGTTCGCGGGATTCCTGATCGGCGGCCTAGTGCTCCTGGCCCCCACGGCGGCTTCCGCGGCCACCCCGCAAACGGCCACCGCGGCCGTCACCGCGCCCCACACCACGGCCGAAGGCCACCAGGTCCACCGCGCCGACGCCCCTTCGACGCCGGAGGCCGCCGCCAGCGCACACGCCGGCCCCCAGCACACCGTCACCGCCTCGCGTGAAGAGCTGTGGGACCTGGCGGAGCGCTATCTCGGCCGTGGGGAGCGCTGGCGTGACATCGCCGCCCTCAACCCGCAATGCCCTCACCTGGCCACCAGCGGCGCGCACCGCGGCATGGTCCTCAACCTGCCTGCCGACGCCCGCATCTCCCCGCCGGCGCAGGAGAAGACAGCGGCTTCGCCGGCCTCGGCCCAAGGCGGCCAGCACGCCGAGGACCGCAAAACGACCTACACCGTGAAGGCCGGGGATTCCCTGTCCGGCATCGCCGACGAGCAACTCGGTGACGCAGACCGCTGGCACGACATCTACACCCGCAACCGGGACACGATCAGCGATCCTGACCTGATCTACCCGGGCCAGCACGTCGACCTGCCCGGCCACCAGGCCCAGCCCCCGCACGCAGACCGTGACGACTCCCCGCCGCCCGCCCCGGACAAGCCGGCCCCGCACAAGGACCACAGCGCTGCGCCGACCGCCCCGCACACGGACTCCGGCGCACCCGACCGTCACGCACCAGAGCACCACGGCACCTCCAGCACGCACCACCAGGGCGCCCGGCCGGACCACTCCTCCCCCACCGCGCCTGCCCCCTCGTCCCCCGCCCCCTCAACACCCCAGAGCCCGGCACCACATGGCTCCGCGAAGACGACGCAGCCGGCCGCGCAGACCCCTGACGACGACCAAGCGCTGGCACCCGCCACGGTGTGGGCAGGGGCTGGGGTGCTGGCCGCGGCCCTGATCGGCACGCTCGCCACCCGCCGCGTCCTACAGCAGCGCCGCCGCAAGCCCGGCCACCGCATCCCCATGCCCGAGGGAAGCGCCGCCGAGACCGAGCGCCGGCTGCGCAGCGTCCAGCACAGCGGCTTCGACCTCCTCAACGCAGCTCTGCGGGCGCTCGCCTCCCACCTCGCCGACGCCGGGCGCGACCTGCCCGATCTCGACGCGGTGGTCCTGCACGAAGCCCGCCTCGATCTCCACCTGGCCCGACAGGCCCCGCCGGTCGCGCCGTTCACAGCCATGCCCGGCCAGCCGCACGTGTGGACCTGCACCGCCGCCCATCCCTCGCTGTCCGAAGACCACAGCGACATGGACGCCCCCTACCCCGCTCTGGTCTCGCTCGGCTGGGACGACGCGGGCCGCCTGGTCCTGGTCGACCTGGAGCGCATCGGCGTACTCAACCTCACCGGTGACCCTCGCCTCGCCCAGAGCGTGTTGCAGGGCATCGCAGTCGAATTGGCAACCGCCAGCGTCCACGGCCCCCTAGACGTCACCGTGATCGACGGCACCGCGCCAGGCCTGGATGACGTCGTGCCCGAACGCGTCGCCCGCAGCGAAAGCCTCGCGCAGATCACCACGCAGCTCACCGCCCACGCCACCGACCAGCGCCGCAGCCTGGCCGACCTCGGCGCACGCGGTCTGGGAGAGGCTCGACTGCACGAGGACTCTGGCGGCGCCTGGACACCCCACGTTGTCCTCGCCCAGGACCTCACCGGCGACACCGCCGCGCTCTTCGACGCTCTCGAAGCCGCGCCGCGCACCGCAAGCGCCGTCATCGTCGCCGCCCCCACCGACATGCCCCTGCCTGCCACCGCCTGGACCCTGAACTGCGGCGGCCCCGAGCAGAGCGTCACCCTCCCAGGCTCCGGCCTCACCATCCACATCCAGGGCCTGGACGACGCCACCTACGCGGACGCCGTTGAGCTGCTGCGCGTCGCCGCCACCTCCACCACCCTGCCGCCCTCCCCCGTCGCCGACGAGGACGACAGGGACGACGAGCAGACCGCGGCTGTCTCGAAGGAGGAGCATCCGGCGAATGCCTGGGGAGCGGACGGGGCCGGCCTGCCCGCCGAATACGCCGACGACGAGGACGCAGACAACGAGCCGGACAACTCCGAAGAGCACACCGCCGCCGGCCCTCAGTCGGCCACGGATGTTGGCGATGCCGGCACTACCGTCGCAGCGGGCCCGACTGACACCGGACTGGTCCGCGCCACACAGACCTGCACCGCTGCCCCCGCGCACGTCACCGTCCCCCTATCGACCGAGACAGCCTCTGCGGCACAGAGCAGCGAAGTCCCGGCGGCCGCGGCCCCGGACATCCTGCTGCTCGGCCCCGTCTCCCTCACCGGTGCGACCGGCCGATACGACTCTGCCCGAGAAGCACCCAGCACAGAACTCGCCGTCTTCCTCTACCTGAATCCCGACGTCGACCACCACGCCATCGACGCCGCGCTGTGGCCCACCAGCACGGTGAACAAGTCCATGCGGACCTCCGTCGTCTCTCGCCTGCGCAGCTGGCTCGGCCAGGACGCCGACGGCCGCTACTACTTCCCGCGCCTGCAGGACACCGAAGGCCACCGCTACCGGCTCAGCGGTGTCACCTGCGACTGGACCCGCTTCCAGCGCTTCGCCGCCGCAGGACTCCACGACGTGAGCGAGGACGGGGACCTGGCGTTGCGCCGCGCGCTCTCCCTCGTGCGCGGCCGCCCGTTCTCCGCCGTCGACCGTCAGCGCTACTCGTGGGCCGAGCCCCTCATGCAGGGGATGTGTGAGGCCATCGTGGATGTCGCGCTGGAGCTGTCCGATCGTCTGCGGGAGGCCGGCGACATCACCGGCGCGCTGTGGGCGGCGAACCGGGGACTTCTTGCCGCTGAAGAGAGCGAGCCGCTGCACCGTGCCGTCTTCCGGGCCCACCACAAGGCCGGTGACACCGCCGCCCTGCGGGAGGCCGCCGCCAGGCTGGTCCGCATCAACGATCAGATCGGCGGCGAAGGAGTCGACATGGACACCGAGACCGCACAGCTCCTGCGGGAGCTGCTCCCCCGCACCCGCCAAACCGCACGCTGAACAGGACGAGGACCGGACACTTGGGACACGAGCTGAAGGACGGCTTCGCCCGGCTGGGTATCCCTGTGGGCGGCGCCGTCCCTCTGGAGGTCGCCGCCTCGCGCCGAAGTCGTACCCGCGGCCTGCTCGGCCGCGACGGTCTCGATGGGGCGCTGCTGCTCAGCCCGTGCAACAGCGTGCACACCCTGCGCATGCGCTTCCCCATCGACGTCGCCTACCTCACCAAAGACCTGCGCGTCCTCGACGTGCACACCCTGGCAACTAACCGCATCGCGCGGCCCCGGTTCCGTGCCCGCCACGTCCTGGAAGCCACCGCTGGCGCCATGGCCGCCTGGGGCCTCACGCCCGGCGCCCAGTTGCAGATCAGGTGCTGACCAGCCACCACGACGGACCGGCCGTCACCGGACGGCGGGCATCCCGTACGACGCACTCGGGCAACGCAGGGAGAGGAGGCGCGTGTTCCATCAGTTCTTGATGCCGCTGCTGGGTCTGGTGGCCGGCTCCGCCCTGCGTCCCGTTGTGGTCGCCCTGGCTGTTCCCGCCGGGCAACCGCCGTCCGGCACCTGCCCTACCTGCTCCCCTCTCCCGGCCGGGGGCCTGCAGGCGCTGGTGCTGCTGTCACCGGATGGCAGGTGCCGGGCCTGCCGGACTCCTCTGAGCGCGGCGTGGCTTCCGGAGGTGACCACCGCGGCGGCGTTCGCCGCGGTCGCAGCCGGCGGGGCGGGCGGCTGGTACACCGTCGCCCAGTACTGGCTGGCCCTCCTCGGCTCCGCACTGCTGTTGATCGACAGCGCCGTCCAACGCCTCCCGGACACCCTGACCTTGCCAGCCGCCGTCGGTACCTTCACGCTGCTCACAGTCGCCGCAGCACACCACGAGCCCGGCAGTCTCGGGCGTGCCCTGGCCGCCTCGGCCGCAGTCGGCGTGCTGTTCCTCCTGCTGGCCTTGAGCGGTATGGGCATGGGAGATGCCAAGCTCGTCATCTCGCTCAGCGCGCTGCTCGGATGGCACAGCTGGCAGGCGGTGTTCTGGGGGCTCGTGGTGAGCTTCCTGCTCGCGGCTGCCGTGGCGGTCTTCTTGCTCGTGGCCCGACGCGGCACCAGCAAAAGCATGCTGGCCTTCGGCCCCTTCCTGATCATCGGCACGCTGGCCACCTCCCTTGCCTACAGCTGAATCCCGTTGACGGCGCTTCTGCTGTGGAGCTGCCCATGGAACTGGTGGTGGCCGGACGTTGGCCGATCAGTTGGTACAGGTGGCCGTGGCCGATGGCCGATTCCCCGAACCGGCCATGGCCGATGGCCGGCCACGGAGGCCGACCGGTCACAAGAGATCGGCCATGGCCGGTTCGGGAAGGGAGGGCCGGTCAGCGGCCGCGCAAACGGTTCAGCCAGCCCCGCACGCGCGACGGGCGCGGCGACGGCACGACAGGTGGGTAGGGCGGAGGCGGCGGAGCGGCCGGACCGCTGGATGGAAGCGAGGCCTCGGCCTCGTGCTCCGGCGCCTGGGACCGGTCACCGTCGGCCAATGGATCGGCGCGCTCAGGTGTCTGGGGCTTTGGGGCTGATGGCAGTTCCTCAGCGTGCTGCGTACGGCTGGCCTGGCTCGTGTCCGTCCGGACGCCTTGCTGGGGCGCAGCGTCTGCTGCCAGCCCGGCTGCATCGGGAGTCGCAGGCGCAGGCGCCGGCTCGGCCTGCTCGGTGGGGTTCTGAGGAGGGGTGCTGGGAAGTGCGGGCGGACGGTCTGTCTCCTGCGGCTGAGGGGCGGGGTGGGGAGGCTGGGCCGGCGTCGGGCGGTCGGTGCGGGATTCGGGTGCGGGGCCGGGTCCCGGCTTGGGTGGTGCAAGCCGGGCGGGGCGCTTCGGGCGACGAGTGGCAGTGCCGTTCGTGTCCCACCGCTCGACCTGCCAGGGCTCCTTAACCCAAAGCTGAAGCTCGACCCATCCACGCTCGGCAGCCTCGTGTGCCCAGTCCGCGCCCTTGGGGAAGGGCTCCCAGTAGCCATAGCCGAGGAACATCCCAGAGGACGTGTCCGCGCCGATCCACTCCCCCACCTTGCAGCGCACCGCGACGTTGACCTTCACCCGCCTGCCCTCGATGAGGACCGGGTGACGGGCCGCATACATCACGACGTGGCTGGCGCCCCGCTGCCCGGCCGGCCCCGCCGTGCTCGCTGGCCCCCACACCGCGTGCGGAATCTGCCCGACGGTGCCGTCGACCAGCTTCTGCGCCAATTGGTGAGCTGTTGCCGGACCCAAACAGAACTCGTCCCAGGGGATGTTCCGCCGGCCGCTCGGAGCTACGGCAGCGAACTGGGCAACCGTCTCGGGATCGTGCTTGAAACTCTCCAGGAGTTGCACGATGCGCTTGGCGGAGGCGATGGCCGGCCCCCGCAGCTTGCTGACGACGGTCTTGCCCCCACCCACGGTGGTACGCGCCGGCCGCGGTGGGGCGTTGCCGCCCTTGGCTCCGCCTCGGGTGCCGGGACGAGCCAGGGGCGGGCACTTCAGCCGCCACTGGCCCTCACGCCGGACGATGGTGCCCTGCGAGGCATTCACCAGTTCCTTGCCGCGTCGTGGGAGATCAAAGTTGCACGTGGCCTTGTGCTTGCGGCCCGGCATCGTGAAGTAGTGCGAGGCGCGAGAATCTGGGTCATCGGCGTTCGCTGACCGCGCCGAGACCTGGACCCCGCAGCCGCCGCAACTCAGCGGGATGACATATGGAGGGTGGGGCTTGATGTCGATGGCCGACCGGTCGTAGTCGTCACCCCGTGCGTCCCGGACCCACGGGATCCTCACCCCTGGCTTCTTCTGCGGCTTCCCCACCCGCTCCCCCACTCCTTGACGGCTGCTCTCACCCGATCTTTCCCCAGTCTTTCGACGCGCGCCGGTCGACGTGGGGTTTCTTGCGGCCGGTGTGCCACCAAGCGGGTGCGGCGGTGAGTAGCTAACTGGATGGCCGGCGGGTACATCAGCCTGCGCGATGCGCAGAGCGGATACCCAGATGCTCACCCCCTCGGATACTCCGCAGGTGCGCCGCGGGATGAAGTTTGCCGCGCGCGGGTGGTGACCGACCGCGTGGCCGACTCCGACACTTCGGCCATCAGCCATCGGCCATCGGCCACGACGCTGATCGGCCATGGCCGATCAGGTGGAGCCAGTCCCGTCGGCCAATCGGCCACGGCCCCCGTTTCAGCTGTGGCGTGCGCGGGTGACCGATGCCTTGGCACGGCGACGCGTCCGACCGGTCACGTGCGGTGGGTGACCGACCTCAGATGCGACCGGCCCTGCTGTCGCTCGCGAGCGTCCTTGACCTCTCTGGCCGCGGCGATCACGCGCTGGCCCGTTCGCGGGGCTACGTCCAGCCGACGAGCAACCTCTGCACCAGACAGGCGCTTGCCGGTGGCCTCCGCCTCGATCAGCCACTGCACCACTTGCTCGATCCTCTGCTCCTCGGGATCGAGCTCTTGTTGCTGTGGTCGTGGCTTTCGCGCCGTGGCCTCACCAGTGTCCTGCGAAGCGGTTTCCCACAGTTCAGGCTGGTCGGCAGTGTCAGGCACGCGCGCGGGCGGGATCGACGGTCGGGCTGAGGCCGCAACGTCCGTCTGACCGGCCGCGCCCTGTCCGATGGCCGAGGAAACCGAATGATGGGCACCCTGCCTGCCGGTGGCCGACGCTGCGGCCACCGGTTCCGGAAGCGGGGTCGTAGGAGCCGTCGCGGGGCCGGCCGACTCGCTTTCGGTCACGCTGCTGTAGGTGGGCTGGCCGGTACCGGCTGGCTGCCACTGCTCGGGCTCAGGCTTGGGGTCGACCACGTCCATGGCATCGCCCGCTGCGGCGGGGTGGTGCTGGCACAGCTCTTGCAGGGCGGGACGGAGCGTGGCTTCGGGGAGCGGGCCCCCTGTCTCTGGGTCGGTGATGCCGACGTCGGCAAGGTACAGGGCGAATTGCCGGGAGTTCGGGGGACTGCCATACAGCGCGAGGTAGGCGTGGAAGGCGTCGGCGAGCTCAGAGGCGCCGACTGCCCGCTCGGTGGTCTCCTGCGCGCTGACTCCTGCAGAGGCCCGGCTGGTCTCGTCGTCCCGATGACCGAACAGTTCAGTGGTGCCTTCTGTTCTGCCGGGCGAGTGTTGGGGGCCGTCGGCCGACGCCAGCTCGGCGGGAGCTGGGTCCGCCAGGGCCTCGATGGGAGCCTCGATGCCTGCCGCGGCGAGGCCAGCTGGCGCGGTCTGCGCCAGCGGTACGCCGTACCGGGCGAGCCGCAGCGGCATCAGGGACTCCACCGGAGCCTTACGACGCCAGGCGCGCCCGAAGCGCGACCGCAGGTGGGCCTGGTAGACGAGGCGTTCCTGCTCCAGCTTGATCACCGCGTCGTACGACCGCAGTTCCCACAGCTTCATCCGCCGCCACAACAGGAACGTCGGAACGGGGGCCAACAGCCAGCGGGTTATCCGCACGCCCTCCATGTGCCGGTCGGCCGTGATGTCCGCGATCCGCCCGACGGCGTGCCGGGCGGCCTCGACGGCCACCACGAACAGCACCGGGATCACCGCGTGCATCCCGACACCCAGCGCGTCCGGCCAGGCCGCCGCGCCGTTGAAGGCGATGGTGGCGGCCGTCAGCAGCCAGGCGGTCTGCCGCAGCAGCGGGAACGGAATCCGGATCCAGGTCAGCAGCAGGTCCAGCGCCAGCAGCACCACGATGCCGGCGTCGATGCCGATCGGGAAGACGACCGAGAAGGCGCCGAAGCCCTTCTTCTCGGCCAGCGCGCGCACCGCCGCGTAGGAGCCGGCGAACCCGATCGCGGCGATCACTGCCGCACCGGCGACGACCACACCGATCAGGATGCGGTGCTCTCGGCCTATCCGTGATGGCCGCCCGGCCCCCTCTGCCACACCTCTTCCTTTCTTTCACACTGCTTGACGCGCGTGTCCTTCACGTTCTCACGACTGCGCGCCGGTGACCTTGTTCCGGCCGGATTGTCTCCGGGATCAGCCGCCCAAAGCGCTCTCTGGCGCTGGATACGGAGAGGCGGTGTGCCGCTTTGGCTGCGGCGGCCTCACTGCCGCCCTTACCGCAACCCACAAGGGTTCGCGGAGTCCAGCAGGTACTTAGTCATTGGGGGCAGCGGAGCGCAGACCTTGCGCCGTAGGTGTTGGTACGAAGTCGTGTGAGCCATTGCCTGGTGTTGTTGCCCGGGGCTGGAGTGTCGTGGTCCAGATGTGGACGGGCGCTACTGCAGTTCGCCGACACGCCTGGGGGGTACGCGCTTTCATCGCTCACGGTACTAAGGTAGCGCCATGACAGCTCCGTACAACCCGGATGACCGGGAAAAGGTAGTTGCCAAACTGCCTGTCGACCTGCGAAGAGAGCTCAAGGTGCGCGCCGCCGAGCTCTCCACCGACATTCAGGACGCAGTCACCGCTGGTGTCACCGCCTGGCTCGGCCGGAAGAGCCACCCTGCCGTAGACACTGCTGGCGGCTCTTCGTTCTCGACCTACCTGCCCACCGGGCTGTACGAAAAGCTCAAGCAGGCCTGCAAGCCGCGGAAAATCTCCTATAACCAAGGGGTAGCGCAGGCCATCCGCCTCTGGCTCGATACGCATCCCTCTCCTCGTCCCACTCCCCCACGGGTCACTGGTGCTCGCCGCATCATCTTCGGCAATCAGAAGGGCGGTGTAGGCAAGACCTCCGTCTCGGCCGGCGTCGCGCAGGCCCTCGCCGAGATGGGTAAGCGCACGCTGCTCATTGACTTTGACCCCCAAGGGCACCTCACCAAGCAGCTCGGTTACGACATGCTCGATATCAGCGAGCCCAGTCTGGCCAAGCACATGCTCGGTGATTCCGAGGGGGACATCCGCAGTCTTCTGGTCCCCATAGAGGGCGGCGACTTTGAAGGCCGGCTGTGGCTGCTGCCGGCCTGCCGTGACGCCTTCCTCCTTGACGCCAAGCTGGCGACCACTCGCGCCGTGCGCATCAAGGAGACCGCACTGGAGCGCGCACTATCCGCTCTTGAGCAGGAGTTCGACTTCATCGTGGTGGACTGCCCGCCCAGCCTCGGGTACGCCATGGATACGGCGCTGTATTACAGCCGGACCCGGGAAGGTGAAGAACCCAGTCAGTCCGGCATCGTGATCCCTGTCCAAGCCGAGGACTCGTCAGCCGACGCATACGACATGCTGGCTGACCAGATGGAGGACCTCTCTGAAGACCTGAAGGTCGACATCGACCTGCTGGGCTTCGTCGTCAACCTCTACGACAGTCGCAACGGCTACATCGCCACCTCCTCCCTGACGCAATGGGAGTCCATCGGCGATGGCCCTGTCCTCGGCGTCGTCCCCGAACTCAAGGAACAGCGCGAAGCCGTGCGCCTGAAGAAGGCTCTGCTGGCCTACGAACCTGACTGCGAGCAAGCCACCGTGCTGCGCAACATCGCCCGGAGGATCCACGGATGAGCATCGCCGACAAGGTAGGCGAGGGAGCCAGCTTCAGTCGGGCCCGACGCAGTGCCCGCGGCCGCGCCAAGGCAGTGACCGAGGGCAGCGTGCCCTCCTATGAACTGGTGCGGTTGCAGCTGGATCAGGTCGCGCCCACTCCGCTGAATCCACGTCGGAACTTCGGCACGGACGAGGACAAGACGCGCTTCGGCGAGGAGCTGCGCCAGGCGCAGCTGGCTGCCTGCGTCGCTGTCTCTCGTGAGGCTTACCTGGCCCTTTGGCCCGATCACGCAGAGCGGATCGGCGATGCCCAGCATGTGCTGGTCAACGGCGAGCGGCGCTACCACAGTGCCGTGCATGTCGGCCTGGAAGCCCTGGACTTCGTTGTCCGGGACGATCTGGCAGCGTCCCGCGAGGAGTTCATAAACCACCTGCTTCAGGAGAATCTCGCACGTGAGGACTTCGATGTCATCGAACGTGCCCGTGGCGTGAAGCAGCTCGTGGCGGTGTGTGCCGAGCAGGCGGAACGAGGCGCACGAGCCCGGGCTGCTGAGCGGCTGGGCAAGGACAGGTCGTGGGTGACCAACCAGTTGGTTCTTCTGGATCTTCCGGAGGAAATCCAGGCCATGCTGAGTTCGGGGAGTCTTCCTGAGCGTGACGGTCGGGTCTTGGCGCGGCGCGTCAAGGATGTCCCGGAGTCCGATGCGGCTGGCCTGCTGGAGTTCCTGAAGGCGAGCAAGGAGGCTCAGGCTGAGGCCAAGGCCCAGGAGAAGGCGGAGATCAGCGCGCTGCGGTCTGCGGCTGAAGACGGTTTGTTGTCCGCGGACAACATTCAGAGCGGGATCAGGTCCTCAGGCGAAGCTGAAGCGCGACCGGACCATGGTGGTGGCAGGCAGACGGATGAGTTGTTGTCCGCGGACAACAACTCGGACGAAGGTGACGCCGCTCTGGTTCGGAACGGTTCCAGTGGGGAGGCGAACGGTTCAGCGGACGCTGGTTTGTTGTCCGCGGACAACAAACCAGCACGGAAGTCAGCCGCCGCCTCGCCTCGCGTACCAGCCCAGCAGGGCCTTGCCACAGATGTCACGTTGGTCCTTCGCGACCCGAAGCAGATCGCGGCTGACCTTGCGCGGCACCTTTCGTATGAGGACCTGGCGGCTCTTACCGACCACCTGGTGGAGCACGTCTCCACCAAGGCGTGATCGAGGGCGTTGCCCGAAACGCAAGGAAGGCCCGGTAGCCAAGAGTCTCTGTGCTACCGGGCCTTCCTTGTACTGCGACCTCGGTGTGCTGCGTGGCTCCCATGCTCCCAGGTCGCTACAGCTGCAGCATGCTACTGCCGGGGATCCGTGGCGAGCGTGTAAGGCGGCATCTCACGCCTCCCGCCGGTCTGCATCCCGGAACCGTGCTGGCCCGGTCTCGGCCGGGGGGCGCACGTCAAGCAGTGCGTACTCAAGTCCACGCAGGTTTCCGTGGACTTGAGTCCAATCTGCCAGACCACCCATCGGATGTTCCGTCAGCGGGGAGGGAAAGTCACGGGCTTCCACCGTGAGGCGGTCGACGACAGCACGGGCTTCGCCGATTGTGTTGAGGAGATCGATGCGGCTCTTCTCATTCCGTTCCTCCCGCGTGATCTTCTGCTCTGCCTCCCGCTTCACCTTTTCCTGGCGGCGCTTCTTCTGCTCGTCGGCAACACGTTCGGGGTTGGCCTGCGTGAACAGGTGCTTCTCGAGGAGAATCTCGTGGGTGGCGCCGTCCGGAATTGGCTCGCCGGCCTCATCGACATGGGCGTAGGTGTAGTGAGCCTGAACGGACTTGCCTTCGCCGGTGCCGCCAGCTCTGTTCGGGTCGAAGGTCTCCACCACGGTCTTGGCCTGCCAGCGACCCCGGACGGTTGATGTCCACGGGGCGAGGACAACGGGCGGAGTTGCCCGGTACGGCACACGGCCATCGTCGACCTTACTGCCGGTGTCCCGCGTAAGCACGGCGTCTGCCATCAAGGCAGTGCCAGCGAGCACCGTGAGAGTGTGCTGCGCGTTGGTGTCGCCGTCGTCGGCGAGCTTGCGCAGCCGCTCGGCACTGGCCGGTACGGGCTTCCACTCGTCAAAGACGCCCGGGTACAGGACGCCTCCGTTACGCCAGGCTCGGCGGGCCACGTCTGTGGTGGCTGGCTTGGCCGCCCGCCAGGACATGTCGATGAGAACACCGAGGAACCCGGCGTAACGGTCATCACGCACCTGCCCGAAGCCGCGGTCACTGCGGATGAACCGCTTGGCCTCATCGAAGACCTTGTACCGCGTCAGGGTGTGAACAATCAGCACGGCCCGCCACAGAGGGTGGATGCGGCCGTCAAGCCCGTACATCGCATCGCTGTCGCAGCCGGGGACGAGGGAGGAGATCTGCTCGGCCGTCAGTTCCTCGTCGGCGACCAGCGCGGCGAACTCCGGGATGACCAACTGCCTATGCAAGAGATGGTTGACCATCCGACGGGCAGTCATGGCGTCCTGGGCTGCATCGCTCCAGCGGTTGACGCTGATGTGCCGGGAGCTCTGTGCCGTAGCGACGGCAGCTGCAAGCACGTCGTCGGCCTCGTCCTCGGCCAGGACCGCGCCCACGATCAGTCGCACTGGTACAGCGCGGGTCTGGAGCTGGCGCAGGGTAGCCATTGTCAGGCCATCGCGCGCCAAAGCGGCGTTGTGGCGCTCGGCGTCGCGGTTGTACGCACGGCGGCGCGCGGCTCGGGATGCAGTGAAGTTGTCGCCGAAAGTACTGGCGACAATACGGGCTTGCGCTGCGGGAGTCGCGTCCGGGTCGTAGTGACGGGCCGCCGCCGCGCTGACGCTGCGCGAGGAGCCGTCGATCAGCGCGGCGGTCAACGTCGCCGAGCTGTCATCGGCATAGCGGACCTCGGTGAGCACTGCCTCGACCGGGGTCATGACACCGTTGCTGAGGATGGAGTCGCTGTAGTCGGCCCCCTCCTGGCGCAGCGTCTCGCGTGCCACGTCCTCGACGACTTTGCGCGCATGGGCAGGGCTCTCGAACTCAACCTTGAGCTGTGACAACAGCTCACCAAATGCGTTCCGGACACCGGTGGGAGCTGGCGCCGGCGGGGCCTTGACCTGACCGGACAACCGCGGGTTACCGAGGGCCGTAGAGAGGCATTCGGCGTCGAAGAGCCCCTCAAGTACCAGGAGTTGGGTGACTCCCGCATAGAAGGAGTTGAGGCCGTCGACATTGTTCTTGTGGGTGGCCAAGACGGTCAAGCGCGGAATGTCGAGGAAACCGCCGACCGCCACCTCAATCGCCTCGTCCGAGAGGTTGATCCGCGGATTGTTGCGCATGGCCCGGCGGAGCTGACCGAGCTCCTTGGCCTCCGCAACCGGAAGTGGGCCGGGGACGCGATCAATCTGGATGAGATCGCCGTTTTCGTCCGTCAGCTGTACAGATGTGCGACTCACTGATGAGACCTCGCTCGTCAGGTGCCCCGCCGCCTTGAGCGCGGGACGTTGGAGACCGCACGTGACATTCCGGGGACGACGAGGCCATTGAGAGACGG
This sequence comes from Streptomyces sp. NPDC021749, assembly GCF_040640655.1. Lineage (NCBI taxonomy): Bacteria > Bacillati > Actinomycetota > Actinomycetes > Kitasatosporales > Streptomycetaceae > Streptomyces > Streptomyces sp. NPDC021749. The sequence goes on from NZ_JBFACE010000026.1 coordinate 50,424, forward strand.
GATCGGATTCCAACCGGCTGTCTCAGGACCCCCTGCAGATCTGCTGCCAGCACACCAACCTGTCGTGGTGTGCCCCGTCCGTTCCTGATCACGCACTCTGCTCAAGACGCAAGATAGTCGTATCCCATGGCACGCAGGGATGAGTTGACGAAAGTTCCATCGGGGACTTTGTGGTAGCCGCGCTACTCAGTTCAGCGAAGCCCGGGCCGGGCGGCCTGTCCCGTCCCCGCGCCCGGAGCGGGGCGGGGGCGAGGCAGGCAGCCCGGCTCATCCGTGGAACTTGCTACGCCGGAAGACCGCCTTGCGGATGTTGACCGTGGTGCCGCCCCCGCCGTTTCCCCGCGAGGCTCCGCGTACGGCGAGCGCCAGGAAGATCAGCACGAACAGGCCTGCCACGCTCATCACGGCCTGGCCAGTCGCCGTGAGGATGGCGTGCAACTGCGCGAGGGTCGGAGCGGCAGCACCGACGCCGACACCGGCGAGCGCGATGCCGCCGCCGGTCGACAGAGCGATGGCGCTGTACTTCCAGACGAACGCCGGCACCGCTCGCTGCGGCGCGGCCGGGGGAGTGGGAGATAGAGCTGGTACGGCTGGACCTGCCGCAGGTGGGGGACTGCTCCTGGATCGTGATGTCCTCCGCCTCCAGCACATCGCCCGCCTTCGACTGCAGGTCGCGCTGAGGTAGCGGATCCCTTCACCTTCAGGAGCGCCGCTCTTGCCGATAGGCGTCGTCGGCTAGTGGCGGTGCGCCATCCGTAGCGCTCGCACGGTCACGCGATCGGCGCTGTCGGTGGGAGCTGATAGCAATGCAGTCATGATCAGCAGTGATGACATAGGCGCCCTTGCCCAGAAGTTGACGAGCCGTTTTGTTGGTCTGCTCTGGAGCGAGGCGGATATGCGCAGCCTCATTCGAGGGCTCGGTTGGGAGTGGACTGGTGCCCCTGGCGGCCCGGTGGGCGCGGTGACTGGGCTGCCGGGAGGGGACGCGACACTCATCCCTGTCGGGACCGCTGAGAGGGAGTGGGCCCCGCTGGAGGAGTACCTGGAGCTCGTGGTGCCGTTGAGCCGGCCCGCCCCGGAACCGCGGGCGCAGGCCGAGGAGTTCCGACGCGCGGCGGATGCAGTGCGCCGAGTGCTCGGGGAGGCAACGTATGCCGGCAGTCATGGGAGCACCGGTCCGTACGGACGGCGCGAGGCGCGGCCCCTGTGGGGCAGCCCGTTTCTGCGCTGGCGCACGGAGCGGGTGACCCTGGAACTGCGGGCTGGGGCGGACGGGCCGGAGCTGGTGTTGCAGCCCAGCGAAGCGTGGGAGAGGTGGTACTCACTGGCCGGGCGGGGCTTTGTCGGCGTCCTGGAGGACTGCGGAGCGCCGTTGCAGCACCCGCGGTGGGAGCTGGCCGGCGACTGGGACACCCTGCGGGTCTCGCTCGGTGCATTCTTGCGGACGCTGCCCTCGGAAACGGTCGCGACCGGGGTGTCCCAGTGCCTGCCCCTGTACGGCCGGGTCAGTGAGGCCTGCCCGATCATGTTCGACATCGTCTGCGACGACCGCCTCTACCTCGGGTACTGCGAGTACATGGTCGAGGAGGCAGCGCGCGGCGAGAACGCGGCCCAGCTTGGGTGGAACCGCCGGGAGTCGCTGCCGGAAGGGCGCATCCGCCCCGAAGACGACGGTCAGCCGCCGTGGCGCATCGACGCGGGCGGTCCCGGAGAAGTGCGTGCCTCGGAGATGGCGGCCCTGATCGTGCGCACTGCCCAAGCCGCTGGAGTCACCAAGGCCACCGACCTGATCATCGGCGGGGAGGGCGAGTGCCGGGCCCCGTACCGGCTCCATTTCGCGGAGCTCGCAATGGCCACCGGCTGAGAGGGCCGACCGTCACGGACGACTCAACGACGTTCCGGCCGCCGAGGTACCACGGGAGAAGACATCGACGGCACCTTCACCTCGCTGGACTCGCCGACGGCGTCCTCGCGTCCGACGGCATCGGCCTTACCCCCGGGGGAACAGTCAGCGTAGGGGCGGCCAGGCGTTGAAAAGCAGTACCCCGCCCGGGAAACTGTGGGGCTCCGCCTCCCAGAACGCAAAGAAGGCCCCTGTGTGCCGCATTGTTGCGGCACACAGGGGCCTTCGCGTGGGTGGTGTCACGCACCGGCGGCGCCGGTGATCGCTGCGAGTGTCAGAAGGCCGAGGCCGCTGATGATGCAGTCGACGGCGATGCGGATGCGGCGGTACTTGGTGGCGGCAAGCTGTGACAGGACACCGATCTGTTGGGCGCGGCGGTCTTCGGCGAGCTGGATACGGATCTGGTCGGCGGGCAGGCGTGCCCAGTGGGGCCAGGAGGCGCGGTCGTCACCGCGGGTACAGGGCCTGACCGCCAGGAGGAGCAGGAACGTGGCGGCCAGCACAGCGGCAATGCCCGGCACGCCGATGAGGGTGGCGACCGTGGGCGGTTGGAGGCTGGGGGCGCTGGTGGCGAGGCCGGCGAGCAGCGCGCCGGTGAGGGCCAGGAGCAGGGAGGCTTTGCTGTCGCAGCGGCCGAGCTGGCTTTCCAGGGTGGTGACTTGGGCTGTGAGGTTGGCATCGGCGCGGACAGCAAGCGATAACGGCGTCGGCTGAGGCATGTCCTCGTGGCAAGGGCAACGCGGGTCGTGCGGGCTTTGGTTGCCGAGGCGGCCGCTGCCGCCGCAGCTGGTGCACGAGCCGTTGGCGCCCGGATCCAGGGACCAGGAGTGGCCGCAGGTGCGGCAGCGGGCGCAGTCGGCGCTGTCGTCGGTATGCGGGATGGGCTGGCCGTAGTCCTCGGTGTCGGGGGACTGGCAGGCAGGGCAGCTGCGGATGAAGACGGTCATGGGGCCTCGTTCCGTTGAGTGAGCTGGGTGCGGACGTGGTCGAGAACGTGGGGTGGGGGGCGCCACAGGCCGAGGGCGCCGGTGCAGGGCACGGGCAGCGGCAGGGGCTGGATGTCGTTAAGGAGCCAGTGGTGGTGGCCGGCCATGGCCCACGGTGTGCAGGGCCCGTCGTCGGGGTGGGATCCGGCGAGGCGGGCGTGGAGTGCGGCGAGCGGCCCGAGGTCGGCGTACCAGCGACCACGGCGGTCGACTTCGCCGTCCTTTTCACCGTCGGGGGGAGTGGCCGCCGTGGAGCACCCGGCGGTGGCTTTCGCCCTCGGCCTTGAGCCCTGCGCGCGTCCGGCAGAGGGGGCTGGTGGTGCGGCAGACGGGGCAGCGGTAGAGGTCCCGGCGCATGATCGTTTTCTCCTGGGTGGGCGGAAGCCGGCGCTGTGCGGCGGCGTCGGGAGTGACGTTGAGTAGCGGCCCCTGGGTGGGTGCTTGTGGGTGTTGGCCTGGCGTAGGGGTGGCCGCGATGGTGCGAGGCCGCTGAGGGCCCTTCTTTGGCTTCTAGGCGGTGATCCGGTCCTCTGCCGGGGGGCCCGGCTGCTGGCCCGCTCTACCCGCTCGATCGCAGGTCAGAGCAGTGCCTGCCCCGCTCGTAGGGCGCTCGCTGGGCGCTCAATACCCGCTCGCCGGGGTTGCGCCGAGCGGGTATCGAGCGGGTGCAGAGCGCCCTTGGAGCGGGTGCCGAGCGGGTTTATTCGGCGCTGTTCGCGGCGTCGAGGGCGCCCTGGAGGGCGGTGCGTTTGTAACCCTTCGCGTTCTTGAGGTTGTCGACGGCGCCGATGCTGACGGCGTTGCCGCAGCCGGCTTTGCGTAGCAGTGCGCCGAGCTGGGTCTTGTCGATGTCCTCGAATTCGTCGCCTGCGCCGATGGTTTCGGCGAGGGTTTCGGCGAGGGTTTCGACGCGGGCGCGGTCGGTGTCCATCTCGTCGAGGGCGGCGAGGCAGGCTCGGACGGCGCGGATTTCGCGTGGTTCGGTGATGCGGGGCTGTCCGGCGGCGTCGCCGGTGAGGGTGCCGGCTTGCTCGCGCATCTGGCGGGCGCGCTCGCAGACGGCTGCGAAGTCGGGCAGGCTCAGGAAGTCGCACGAGAGGATCTCCCAGCGGTGACCGGTGGCCGCGACGACGACGCCGACGTGGTTCTCGGTGAGGACCGAAGCGTCGGCTCCGGCGTCGGAGGCCAGATCGCCCAGGCTCATGCGGCTGGAGCGGGAGTCCAGGCAGCGCACCGAGACGCGCACCCCGAACAGGTCGCGGAAGCCGGTGGGGACTTCTTCGCCGTCGGGGCGCTGGGTGCCCACCACGAGGAAGACGCCGGCGGCCGGCCCGGCCCTCAGCAGGTTCTTGAGCTTCTCCAGGGCCCGTTCGCGGCGCTTGGGGGGTAGAGCGAGCAGGTAGAGCTGGAGTTCGTCGATGACGGCAAGCAGGACCGGCAGGCCGTGCTTGCGGGCAAGTTCGGGGGTCAGTCGCCCGTCGGGGACCAGATGCAGGTCGAGGTCGCCGAGGTCGCGGTAGCGGGCGTTCATGTCGTCGACGAGCTCTTCGAGGAGGTCCTCGAAGGCGGTCAGGCTGGCCTCGTCGGTGCCTTGAGTGAAGCGGTGCGCTACCCCGACTGTGGCATTCCAGTCCGTGCCGCCCTTGCCGTTGGCCAGGTACAGCCGCACGCCGGGGTCCAGGAGGCCGGCGGCGACGTCCAGGCGCATCGCGGCGGTTTTACCGAACCGCATGATCCCCGAATAGAAGTGGCTGGTGAAGCCGCCTGCGAACTCGGTGGGGATGGTCTTGGCTTCGCCCAGGATACTCTGGCCCAGCGGGATGCCGGCCCAAAAATCCCAGCTTTCGGCGGTGGCGAGGGGGCTGGTGGCGTGGCCCACGGCCAGGTAGGGGTCCTGCTCCGCCTCCCACACGTGCATCCGGCGCCCGTGGCCGCCTTCTGCGGCCGGCACTTCCCGGATGACCAACTGCATGGGTGGGATGCCGAGTTCGCCGGCGAGGACCTCGGTCTTGGCGATGACGTCCTGGACCAGTTTTCCCCCGCCCTTGGGCAGGTCGGCAACGAGCGTGTAGCCGTTGCCGACGCTGTAGTCCGGGCCGTCGAGCACCTCGATGCTCTTGGCAGAGTGGAGCAGGCTGGCCGCTGTCAGGGCGGCGTTGAGCCGGATCACCTCCTCCGGCAGCACGTCCGCCTCGGGGTCCGAGGCGATGATGGCGTCCTCGGTCGTCCCGGGCAGCGGCTCCAGCTCCCGGGGGCCGACAAGCTCAGCGGGCAGGGCCCGCTGCGTCAGGGCCAACGGATGACGTCCCAGCCACCAGGCAGCCCCGGCCAGGACCGGCACCGCCACCAGCCCGGCCAGCGGAGCTGCCAGGATGGCGCCGAGGGTGGCGGCCCCCGCGGGGAGCAGCACGCCCACGAACCTGCCCAACGCCCGCACGGAGCGGTACCGGCGCACCTGCTCAGCGTTGGGCTGTGCTCCTGCGACGTCGAACGGGATCTTCGTCAGCGCCTGACCGGCGCTGCGGCGCAGCTTCAGCTCGGTGCCAACGTCCTTGAGCCGGCGTACCTCCTCGGCGGTCAGGCCGAAGTCGACGGCGTCCCGGGTGAGCTTCTGGGCCTTCTTGCCCAGGCGGTTGATGTCGGCGGTGATGTCCTCGCGCTGCTCGATGTAGGTGTCGAGGTGGCGCTTGACCAGGCGGCGTCGGATCTCCTCGTCCGACATGTAGCCCAGGGTGGTCCAGTGGCTGGTCGCGGCGACGAGATGGCGCAAGCCGGGGCCGGTGTGGCCGGCGAGGGCGCGCAGGACGGTGGCCGCAGCCCGTACCGCCGCGCGGCCGTGCGCGCCGCGGCGCGTGCGGGCGCCGGTGGGCTGCTCCTGGTCCTCCTCGGGGCGGGGGCCGGGCTCGTCGTCGACGATTTCGGCCCAGACGTATTCGCCTTCGTAGGGGACGACCTCGCCCCCGGCGGTGTGGTGGGTGGTGCTCACTTCTGTCCTCCGTGGTGGGCGGGTGGTCCGGGCTGGGGCGGCCCGCCACACCCTCAGTGGGTGTGGGGGACCGTCCCGGCCCGGTCAGCCGCCAACGAGCCACAGGCCGACGTTGTTGGCGGCCAGCACCGCACCGGCGACGAAGAACCCGGTGAACCCCAGGCCGGTGCCGTAGCAGATGCCGACACCCGCGCCGACGATCATTTCCTTGAGGTCCTTGGCCTTGCCCTTGGCTGCGAAGAGCTTCACGACATACCAGGCGATGCCGCACAGGCCGATGACCGCGCCCCCGGCGGAGACAGGGGTGATGGTGGTGTGCGGCGGATTCGGCGTGCTCTTGGCGCCGGAGACGCCCTTCACAGCTGCTTCCCCACCGAAGTTGAGGACGTGCCGCAGGGCTCCGGCGATCTCACCAGCGATGCCGCCGGAGTTGACCGTCACGAGCAGCATGAACACCCCGACCAGGATCACCGTCCACTTCGCGCGCAGCCACTTGAACTTGAAGCCGGCGACGATGACGACGGTGCCGATCGCGGCGCAGGCCAGGGTGCCGAAGCCGGCGTTGGCGCCGGGGTTGTCGAAGAGGTTCACGGTCAGACTGCTCCTGTCAGGCGGTAGACGACGAAACGCCAGGTGGCGAGGGTCAGGCCGCACAGGGCGGCCCAGATGGCGGGGCGGGTGATGACCCATCCCAGCGGTGAGGTGATCTGGCGCCAGGTGGCGCGGGCGGTGGCCGTGGCCAGGCCCCAGGCGGCCTTGCACACGAAGCCGACTGCGCCGGATGCGTGCTTGCCGACGAACACCGGCACGACGAAGGGCAGGGCCATGCCGGCGGGCACGAACACCGCGTTGACGGTGTAGGTCTTCAGGGCCTCGGCGACCCAGACGGTCGCCGTGTGATCGCCCAGCGGCACGGCCGTGGCGACGGCGATGCACAGCAGGTTGCGTTTGATCTGCAGGCGGCCCCAGTCGACGCGGTTGCCCTCGGAGTCCCACACGGCGCTGCGCTCGATGAGGGCGGTGGCCAGGTCGGTCCAGCCGAACCCGAACGCACCGGAAATCGCGGCCTCCACGCCACGGCTGGCGACCTCGGTCACATCGAACCGCCGCTCGCTGGCCGGCTCGTCCGTGTAGGCGTCGGCGGCGGTGGGCTGGGCGGGGATGCGAGCGGGCGGGGCCGGCGGAGAGACGCTGCCGGTGATGGGGCACACGACGTAGGTGTCGGCGGCGAGCGCGCAGCCAGAATGGATCGGGCAGCTGGCGCAGCAGCCACCATCGGGGGCACCCAGCGGCCAGCTGGTGGTGGCGGGTTTGGTGAACGAGTACGCCGGGTCAGCCATCGTTAGCCTCCGGGCCAAGGGTGTGGGGGCGGCCGTCGATCGCGGTCTGCAGGCGGGCCTGGACGCCACGCTCGTCGTCGCCCTCCGGCGCGGCCTGGGGCTGGCGGACGGGCTCGGCGGAGGTGAAGGCGGGCGGCAGGTGCGTCGGCTGTGCGTGCAGAGCCGTGCGGGGTGGGGCGGGGTGGCCGGGCAGCAAGGTGCGGGTGGCCGGCACGGTGGCGGCGGCGAGGCGGCGCAGGTGCCGCAGGCGGCGGGGACATCGGATCAGCAGGCAGGCGAACACAGCACTCTCCGGAGGAGCACGCGGCGGGCCCGCCCGTTTCGAAGGTCGGGCCCGCAGCAACGTCGGGTGGTCAGGTGGCGCGATTGCGGTTCAGAGAACGGGCCTTGGCGCGGGAGCTGACCCTCGGCATGGCAACGCGAAATGCGCAGGTGGCGGTGAAGGGGCACCTCGCACAGGCCGTGGCGGCCTTGATCCGGTCGGTCAGCGGCGCACGTCTGCTGGCGGCCCGGTCGAACACCTCCAGCTCCGTCCGGCACGCGGCGGAGCCGGCGCTGGTCGGGGCGACGGTGGCGACCGCCTTCAGGGTGCGCTGGTCGCGGCGCGCATCCTCGGATTTCAGGTCCTTGCTCACCCCCGCCACCAGCTTCCGCGGTCCTGGCGGGCGCGCTCACGGTTCTCCCACGCCTGCCCCTGGCGGTCGGCCGCGGCCGCGCTGCGGTGGTGGCTCTGGCGGCGCTTGCGGGCGGCTTTGTCGGAGGCCGACTCGTGGTCGCGGTAGGTCGTGGCGGCCAGCTTCTGGTCGTTGCCCACGAGGCCGAAGAACGCCATCAGCCGGCCTCCTTCTTCTTCTTGGGCGTGCCGGGGACCGGCTTGGGCTCGGCCTTGAAACAGCCGCCGCGGGGCGCCTGGTAGGTCGTCTCGAAGCGGGGGTCGGGCTTGCTTCCGGGGGCGATGGGCATGGGGCGCAGTGGCATGCTGGGTCAGCTCCTTGAATGGGAGAGACCGTGCGGCGGCCGGGCCCTGGAAAGCGGGCCGCCGCACGGTCGGCGAAAGGACCGTGCGCCCGGTCAGGCCCTGGAAGCGGGCCGGGCGCACGGTGGCCGCCTGGCGGCCGTGGCCGGCCCCACACCCGCACCTGGGGGTGCGGTTGGGGCCGACACCGGTCGGCAGGAGGAGCAGCGGTCGTGGTCAGCGCACCACGTGCTGTTTGAGGGCGACGGCGATCATCCCGGCGCGGTCGGTGGCGATGGTGCCGCCAGCGGTCCGGACCGCCTCAGCGATGTTCTGGCGGTTGAGCGGCAGTTGCTCGGACCGAAGGCGGTCCAGAGCGGTCCGCTCGTGGGCGGTCAGCGTGATGACGGTCTGCTCCGGTCCGTGGTCCGGGTGCCCGGCTGCTTCGCCGGTCCGCTCCGGTCCACCGGTGAGGCCCGGGTCGGTCCGGCGGTCCGGACCGCGGTCGGGTTCACGGTCCAAGCCGGTGCGGTCCGGACCGCGCACCGCACGCCGCCCCTGGTCGGGGGCTTGCGGGTCCGGTCCGGCGGTCCGGTCCGGACCGTGAGCCGGTCCGTGGGCCGGACCGGACTGCGGTCCACCAGCGCGGTCCGTCGCAGTCCGGCCGGTCCATCCGGTCCGGTCGGTCCGGTCCGGACCGGTGGGCCCGTACTGGGCGGTGGCCGCGTCGCGGACCGGACCGGCCTCGCGGACCGGTTCTGCAGCGGTCTGGACCGCGGTCCGGACCGGCAGTTCCCGGTCCGGACCGTGGCGGACCGGGCCGACGGCAGGGGCTGGGTAGACCGGTCCGGACCGGTCCATGCGGGTCAGGGTCAAGACCGTGGGGATGGCTGCCGGACCGTGATCAGCGGTCCGGACCCGCGGGATGACCACCCGGTGCAGCGCCCAGCCCTCCTTGACCGCGGTCCGTTCCGCCAGGCGCTTCTCGGCGGCCTTCCACGCCTGATCCAGCGTGGCAAGCGAGGCGTCGGTGATCGCCAGGGACCACGCCGTGAACGAATGACGGAAGTAGCGCACCCAGCGGATGGCACCGATCCGCGGACGCGCCTTGGCGATCTGGCCCTTGGCCCGCAGCGCCTTGCGGTGCAGCAGCGATGCGTACAGCTCCCACAGCACCATGCCGACGATGCTCATCGTGGCGAAGGACACCGCCGACTGCGTCGGGGCGCCGTCCTTACCGCAGTGGTGGGCGTAGTTCATCGCCGCCGCTCCCCCGGCGAAGATCCAGGTGAAGATGCGGTGCAGCAGGCCAGCATCCCCAGCCTTGCGGGCCTGGTGGTACATCCACCCGGTGAACGCCGTGGTCAACTCCCACGCCGCCGCAAAGCCGATCGCGAAGATCGTCCACCAGTGGAATTCGGTTTTGGCGTAGTCCATCTGAGACCACCAGGCCACCGCCATCGGAGCCAGGATCGGCCCGGCGACCAACACCCGGCGAGCTTGAGCAGCCGACAAACGCCGGCACCACCCCGACACCGCGGACAGCCGCTCCATCAGGGATCGGCGGCCCGCGCGGCGCTTGGCCTTGCGCGCAGCAGCAGCATCACGGCGCCGAGCGCGGGCGTCGTCCTTGAGCTGCCGGCGGGCCAGGCGCCGCTCGGTGCGATCGGTCGCCCGCCGCATCTGCTCGGCAGCGTCCGCGGCGGCGGCATCGGCTTCCTTCTGCCGGTCGGCCGCCATCGTCAGCTGTGCCTGTGCGTGGGCCAGCAGCTTCTCGGCCTGCGACTTGGTGGCGTCCGCGCTGTACTGGGCGTCCCTGAGCAACCGGGCGGCCTCGGCCTTCGCGGCCGCGGTGGTGCGCTGGGCATCCTCGGCCGCCTCGGTACGCTGGCGTTCGGTGTCCTCCTCGACCAGGCGCCGAAGCCGGTCTGCCTCGTCCTGGGCCGTGTCCAGCTTTCGCTGCGCGTCCTCAACGACCGCTCGGGCCTGGGAGGTCAGCTGCTCGGCCTCCGACCGTCCCGCGGCACGCATGCGCTGCGCCTCGGCTTCGGCGTCGGCCTTGAGCTGGTTGATCTCACTCTTGCCCTGATCACGCAGCTCGTCGGCATCGCTGCGGGCCTGAGCCCGTACGGCATCGGCCTCACGATGCGACTTGGCGAGGTGCTGCTCGGCCTCCACACGAGCCCGGGCTTGCTCCGATTCGGCATCCGTCTTGATCCGGTCGGCCTTCTCGGCGGCCTCGGCGAGGAGAGCCTCGGCCTGCGACCGGGCTTCGACGAGCAGTTGCTCCGCCTGCTCCCGGGCGCTGCGCTGGATCGCCGCGGCCGCGCGATTGGCGTGTGCGCGGTGTCGGGCCGCGGCCGCGCGGGCGGAGGTGATGGTCTCCTTCGCCTGCCGGCGGGCCTCCTCCCGGGTCTGCTGCGCCTCGCGAGCGCCGGCGGCTCGTGCTCCCTCGGCCTCGGCGGTGGCCTGCCGCAGACGGCGGCCGATCTCCTCAATCACCTCGGCGAGGATCTGCCGCGCCTGGCCGTGGGCCTCCTTGCGGGCCTGCCGGGCCTGAGCCTGGGCCCGGTCGTTCAGGGCCGCGGCGTGGCTCCGGGCGTCGGCAAGCAGTTCCTGGGCCCGGTCCGTGGCCTCCCGCACGGTCGCTGCGGCAGCTTGATTGGCGCGATTGCGGTGCCGGGCGGCGGCCGCGCGGGCGGTGGTGGTGATGTCCTTCGCCTGCCGGCGGGCCTCCTCCCGGGACCGTTGCACCTCACGGCCGGCCGCCTTGCGCACGCCCTCGACCTCGGCGGTGGCCTGGCACAGACGGCGGTCAGCTTCCTCGGCGTCCCCGTGCACCGGCCTGGCCTGAGCCCCGGTCTTCGGCAACGCGACTGAGAGCGCCAGCTCTTTCGGCGCGGCCGCGACCTTCTTCGGTACTGCGGTCGTCTTCTTCGCCGGCGGCTTCGACTTGGCGCTGTTCCTGCGCGAGGCCATGCCAGTTCCTTTCTCGGAGCTGCGGATGAACGGCTGTCCGGCTCCCTTCATGACTTGGCCCTCCCGTCCAGGAGGGCGGGAGGGCCAAGCAGGCACCGTCAGACGTAGTGGGGATTGACAGTTCGTTAGCGGACCTATCGGCCACCGCGGATGAGGACAGTGCCGTCCGCGAGGCTGGCCGGCGGCGGTTTCTAATTGCGGCCAGCCTGCGACGGAATCGCCGGCGGAGCGTCCGCGACCAGCTGGATCTCCGTGATGGTCCAGCCGTCGGTGCGGGTGCCGGCCGACGGCCCCCAGCTGTCTGCCGGCACTCCGAACATCTCCGCCGCCTGCACAGCGCCCTGCCAGCTGCGGGCGGCGTTGATCGGGGCGCCCTTGCTCTGCAGGACGTAGACCTCGGACTCGCCATGCCGGGCGTGGGCCAACTCATCCTTGAGCCGTGCCATTTCCTCGTCCCGGATCCGCAGCTGGGAGCGCAGGCCGTCCGCGGTGTTGGCGCTGGTGTCCGCCTCTTCCTGGAGACGCTCGTACTCGGCCTGGGCGTCGCGGAGGTTCTTCGACAGATCCTGGACTTCGATCTGCAACTCTGCGCGCTGCTTCAGCAGCTGGTTCCTCTCCTCGCGGAGATCGTCGCGCTGCTTCGTCGCTTCCTGGTTGTCGATCACGGCGGCGGCCGCGGCCGCGCGCAGTTCGTCGAGGTCGGAACGCCTGGTCAGCTTCCAGGGCCACAGCTTCATGGGTTGTTACCTCTCCGCCCGTCCGGGCGTGGGATGTACGGGGACTACGTGGTGGGCCTGCCTCGCTGTGGCCGCCAGGACGGCGGCCACAGCGAGCGCGTTTGGAGCGCGGGCAGGGCGGTCTGTCAGCTCTTGCCGCGCAGGTTGATGCGCACCCGCGAAACGGGCTTCTCGGGCTTGTCGGCCGGGCTGGTGCGCTCGCCGAGGTTGATGCGCACCCGCGAGACCGGCTTGTCCGTGCTGCGGTCCTTCTTCATGGCGCTCCTTTCGGAGTCCGGACTGTCCGGCTCCCCGCCGCCTGCCCGTCGCTGATGGGCAGGGGAGGCAACCGCCAGGCCAGTTACTCATCGGCCGCGGGGGCGTAGTGGTGCGGCGCAGCGGCCCGCACCAGGTGCTGGTGCGGGCCGCGGGTGCTCTTGGCTGCAGGTGGTACGCAGCTGCGCTGCGCATTGCTGCCAGCGGGCCAGTGGAGATGTCAGGGGAGGCGGGGGCCGTCCGGGTCACGGAGCCGGATCGGGGGGTAGGGCCGGCTGGTCGGTTCGGGAGTCGGGGTTGTCCCCTCGTCCTTGTCCGCTTCCGTGGGCTCCTTGTCCTCGTCCATGGCGATCAGCCGGCCGCGTCGTAGTGGTCGGCGATGGTCAGCGGGGTGATGACGTAGCCGGTGGGCCCCGGCTCCCCGTCCCGTCCGAAGAAGCACGCTTCGACGGGGCTGAGCGGGTCCTCCAGATCGTCCGCAAGCCAGACCGGCAGCGCCCCGGGCTCCTCACGGCCGAGCAGGTCGCTGACGTGCGCGCGGGCCGCCTCAAGATTGCTGTAGTGCCGCAGCGGCAAGGCCCCGTGCGAGGGCCGGTAGACGACGGTCGCCTCCGGAAGCGCGACGATCTTGTCTTCCTTCTCCCAGGCGGTGCAGTGGGTGCGCACGCCCTGGGCGTCCTGGACAGTGATCGCCCATCCGGCATCCCAGCCGATCATCGCCAGGGCATCCGGCCCGTAGTGGATGCCGACGACGCGGTAGACGGTGTCCCAGTAGGCACTGTGGTAGATCCCGCCGATAACACGCGGGCCGACCTCGGTAGCGAAGACGATCTGCCCCTCACTGGCGGAAAGCCGCGTCGCCGGAGCAGTCGAAGTGGTCGGAGTGGACGGGGTGTTGCGGTGTTCCATGGCGATGTCCTCGTGAAGGAGTGGGAGTGGGGTGGAGGTCACGGACGCGGTGGCCGGCCTCCCACAGGCCCGCGGCAGCCAGAGCGGCGGCGGCGAGCAGCATGCGGGTGCGCGGATGGGCAAATCCGTGAAGTGCGAGGGCCCGCGCCGCCAACTGCTGAGCGGCGCGGGCGCGGCGTATGCCGCAGAGGTCGGGCACGAGCTCCTGCCAGACGTTTCAGAAGCGGGCTTGGCCGGTGGCGCAGTGACCCCGGCCCCGAAGGACTGGCCTTCTGCGCCACCTGCACTCACTGCTGCTGGGCGGCCGCCTGCCGGCGGGCTTCCTCCTCAACGGCCGCAGCCGCCCGCCGGTACGCGTCCATCGCCCGCTGCGACGCCTCAAGATCCGCGCGGGCCCGTTGCTGCGCGGCTTCCAGGTCCGCAAGCGTCACCGTCACCGGACACCACCGCCGACCAAGGCCCAACGGAAGATGTCGTTACCGGCCGCCCGGGGCAACACGGTGCGGGGCACTGCCTGGTCCCAGTCCTCCGCCGGGTTGTCGAGCTCCTTGTTGAGGTCTTCCTCCGTCGCCGCGACCGGGGGCAGCGGCAGGCGGTCCCGCATCTCATCCAGCGTGCGCGGCGCACGCCGAGAGGCGGAGATAAGGGCATCAGCGGTGCGGAGCCGGTGCCGGACTTCAGCGTGCAGACGGCGCAGCGCCGCCTCGTCGACCACTCCGGTGTTCGGCCGGGTGATCACAGGTGCCATGCTGATGGCCATCAGGTCCTCCACTTCAGGTCCTGGTACTGACAGCCCCCGGTCGCACCCGGGGGCTGTCGCCGTGGCCAGCTCGGACGAGCAGGCCACGAACCCCGGCTCCTCCTCCCGCGTTGAGAGAGGAACCGGGGAACGTGAGCGCTCGTACGAGTCAGGCCTTGTTGCGGGCGCGGTTGCGGGAGATCCGGCGCTTCAGCACCCGGCGCTCGTCCTCGGACAGTCCGCCCCAGACGCCGTCGGCCTGCCCGGACTCCAGCGCCCACGTGAGGCACTGCTCCATGACCGGGCAGCGGCGGCACACGGCCTTCGCCTCCTCGATCTGCAGGAGCGCCGGGCCGGTATTGCCGATGGGGAAGAACAGCTCGGGGTCCTCTTCGCGACATACCGCGCGGTGACGCCAGTCCATTCATGCCTCCTTGATCTGGGCGGGCTTGCTGGTGAAGCGGCGCTTGAGCGACCGGCGCTCGTCCCTGTCCAGGACGCGGAAGCGATAGTCGACGCGTCGCAGGAGGTTGGCCTGCCCAGCCCCGACGGCGTGGAGCGCGTCGGTCAGGTACAGGTGGGCGGAGGTGAGCTCGTAGACCTCGACGTCGTAGTCCCTGAGGGTGCGAAGGACGTCGATGGCGGCCTGCACGTCGTTGACGAAACCGACCGGGTCGGTGGAGGCGTCGCGGTCGATGACGGTGCTGACGAGTTCCCCGTGGGTCGCAATGATCTGCGGGAAGGTGAGGAAGTCGGCCTTGGACATCGGCTCTCCTGTCTGTTCTGTGTGGTGACAGCGGCTCCCCACTGGGGAGTTATCGGGTGCAAGCAGCCAAAGCGGCCCCCACCAATCACTCGGTGGGGGCCGTGGGTGGTTCAGCAGCAGTCAGGCGGTGATTCGTAGCGGCGTGAGCGGTACGTCCGCGCCGCGGTACTCGGAGATCGAGCCTTCAGCTCGTTCCGTGCACTGGTTATTCGTCCTCTCCACCGTCTCGCCGCCGCGCTTGTCCCACTGCTGGGCGCGGACTGCCGGCCATCGCTCGGCCTGCCGACGTGCCATGCGTCGCTCCTCGCGCTCCTGTTGCTCGCGGGCCTTGCGCCGGGCGGGCTCCTCCTGGAGGGCGAGGACGTAGCGGCGGGCGAGGATGCCACCGTCAGTGCAGTGCTGGCCGCCGACGCACCGCGTGCACCCCTTGCGGTGGGCGAGGTACGACTGGCGGGTCGACTCCAGCGTGACCTCCACCTTGAGCCGGGCAACCGGCGCGGCCGGAGCCGGGAGAGGCTTGTAGTGCTGGCGGGCCGCGCGGCGGTTGGCCTGCGGCATCGCATCTCGAAGGAGGCGGTCCTGCCGGGCCTGCCACCGCCGCACGTCGATGTCGACGACGACGGCCTGATGGCTACCAGGGCACAGAGAGGGCTTTACGCCCTCCGGGCCCGAGATGCAGTGCTCACGGATCTTGAGGTCGGTAGCTCCCATGATCCGACGCCAGGTCCGGCAGTCGGGGCAGGCGATCGACTTCACTTCGTCCGGACGAACGTTGAAGTCCTCTGGGGCCATGGTGCTGAGCAGCAGCGGCTCGCGGTAGTTGTTGAGCTTGGTGCGGATGCGACGACCGGGACGCACGCGTTTCCCCATCACGATCTCCTTCAGCAGATAGAGCGAGTGCTGCTCTCTCTGCCACGCCAGGCCGGCCTTGCGGCCGGTGATCCTGACGGACAGACAGCGCAGCAGCGCTGGTCGGGGTAGTGCTGTGGTGCTCGATATGCGGTACAGACGCCTCGGCCGGGGGAGCAAAGGCTCAACCCCACTGCCGCCGCAGAACGGTGACGCCTGCTGTTTTGCGGTGTGACACTGGTGTGCAGATATAGCTAGCGCAACCATGCGGTTTAGCGCGCTAAACCGTCTGCACATCGAAACCATAGGACGACGGCATGGACCCCGTCAACCACCTTGAACCGGTAGGGTTTAGTGCGGTAAACAGGGACGACGAAGGAGGCACCATGGGAAACGGGGAATCACTGCGCTCGTTTAGAGAGCAGCTGGATGCGGCTTTCGATGTCACCTTGTCCCAGCTGAAGGAGCTATCGGACCCGCTTGAGCGGGCCAAGGCCGCACACGCCCTCACCGGCCGGGTGTCGGACTACGGCAACGAGATGCAGGTCATCCGCAACGAGGCGATGAACGAGACGTTGCGTCTAGGCATGCTGAACAGCAGCCAGCTGGCGGGGGAGCTTGGGATCAGCAAGGGGCGTGTGAGCCAGCTCGCGAAGGGCTTTCCACCGGAGCGTCTTTTCCTCGGCTCGGGGAAGGTCATCGTCGCCATCGCCGAGAAGCTAGAGGAGCGCAAGCTCAGGGACGGTCACGACAAGCCTGTGCAGGGACCCGTGATCGCAACCGAGGATGTGCAGACCTATGAGCGGCTCCGGGAGCTGGCCGAGGAGGTGGGTCTCGAAACCGTCTTTGAGCGAATCCCGCTCGGCGGCAACGTCCACCTCAATAGGACCAACTTGGTGGTGATCTGCGGACCGCGGCTATCGCCTCTCATCGAGCAGATCCTTGAGAGCGACCCCCACCTGCGCTTCGGCGAGGACGCCAAGGGATGGCACTTGATCGATCGCACCACAGGCCGGGTCTATCGCTCTCCCATGGACGAAGGTGAGAGCGCTGACATCGCCTACTTCGGCAGGCTTCCGCGGCCAGATGGCCAGGGCACCTTCCTCTATGTCGCCGGCATCCACGCCCGTGGGTCTGGTGGCGTGGTGCACTGGCTTACCAACGAGCTTGCCGCCGTACATCGCGAACTCAAGGGGCGGCGGTTTTCCACCTTGATCTCCAGCCGGTTCGATGCTGAGACCCTGGAGATCGTCGAAAGCGAGCGCATTACGCCGTTCTACCGCCCGGAAGGGGCTTGAGGTGCAGGTAGCCATTGCATCGGCCAAAGGTGTGGGCACCACTAACGAGGACTCAGCCCACGCCTGCCCCACCGCAGTCGTCGTCTTGGACGGCCTGTCTGCCCCTACGGATCTACCCATGGGCTGCATTCACGGCACTCCATGGGTTGTGCGGCAGCTCGGCACCCGCCTGATCAATCTTCTCGGTGACAACGGAATCCCTCTGCGCGAAGCGCTGCGCACCGCGATCATCGAGGTCAACGACCTGCACAGCACTTCCTGCTCACTCGACCAGGAGGCCGTTCCTGCGTCCACCGTCGTGATGCTCCGCGAGCGCGCCGATGCGCTTGACTACCTGGTGCTCTCCGACAGCGTGCTAGTGCTTGACCTCGGTGATGGGGGCATCCAAACAGTCACTGACAAGCGGGTTGAGGAAGTAGCTGGCGAGGAAATGCGGGCTGCGCTACGGGGCCCAACTGGCACTGAGGAGCATGCGGCGCGCGTCTCCGAGCTCGTCTCTGTCCAGCGGCGTCTCCGCAACAATCCGAACGGCTACTGGGTTGCCTCCACCGACCCGGCGGCTGCTGACGAGGCGATCACAGGCACCGTAGACCTCGCCAACGTCCAACAGGCCGCATTGCTGACGGATGGCGCGAGCCGCCTCGTCGACACATTTGGCGCGCTCAGCTGGGACCAGTTGCTCAACATTCTGCGGACCGAAGGGCCAGCGGCCCTGATCGCTCATACTCGCGCAGCGGAGCAAGCCGACCCGGTTGGCGACCGATGGCCACGATTCAAGCGCAGCGACGACGCGACAGTCGCATACGTCCTGCCGGTCAGCGCGTTGCCAGCATTCGATCCGGAGAGCTGAGCCATGAGCAGGCAGCCCTGGGGCGCCTCTGCTGCACGGACGGCATGGAGAAGCCTGTTCACGAGGCTGATGCGGGGTCAACTGCGTTCGACAGCACGGCCACGTTGTTGGCTACGACACGTGCCCCCCACGGCCACTCGGAGTGGGAACGGAACGGTAGGGTGGCCCCAGTATTGATCAAAAAGAAAGTGGCCCCGTCGATCGCCCTTGGACAAGGCGAGAGGGGCCACCGTGGCCGGACGGACCTTGTAGTGGGGGTCCGAAGGCCTACCGCACACCCTTGCCTCAGAAGGATGGCGACGTGATCAGGGTACCTGTACCTGAGACCGGGCTCATTGCACCCCGCCGTGGTGCCAGCAGCTGCACGCGCTCGCTGGCCCTTCGGTGGGGTGTTCGTGCTGTCTGGGCACACCTCGACCAGCCTCCGGGGAGGGGGTCGAGATGACGTAGTTCTGCGGGGCGGCGCCCACTGGGTCTTCATGCCGCCCCGGACGCTAAGTCACCAGGTGATGTAGGAGTCACCTCGGCTAAGCGTCCCAGCTGATCTCCGGTCTGGCCTGCCAGGGCCCTCCCGGAGGGGTTGCTCGACCCGGTGCCAGCCGGCTTCGAGCAGTTCGATCTCGGTTCACCACGAACCCGAAGTCCCGAGGGACTTCGTTATGCCCTCCCACAGTGGAAGGTCGTCGTCATTTTGCATCACGCCTGCAGCTATTGCCAGCCCACCCATGCCCGATTGGCGAAGATTGGGGGTTCTATCTCGTCACCGCGGTCGGTTTTCGCCATGGGTCATGGCGGATTCTCACTGTCGTGGTGTGCTCGCTCCGGGGGCGTATCCCGTCCTGCGGGACAGGCATCGCGGTTGGTTGCCCAGCTGACGGGAGGGACGACACCAGCGGCCTCTATCCACAGGCGAGCCGTTCGAGGGTGGGGCATGCCTTCCCCCCAAGCGGCGATTGCCGCTCTTCCTGCTGCCTTGCCTGCTCGGGCGATCTTTTTCAGGGTCACATTTGGCCGTCCGGTCGTCCCTTCTCTGTACGTGATCACGTACGTCGTCCCTGCTCAACTGGGCCTGTCCGGTTTTGATGATGCTGTCGGCGGCATGACACCTCTTCACGCCACGACCTCGCCCGCCACGTCACGGCTGGGGGCCCGGTGAGCGGCCTGGCGGCGCCGGCCGCGATGCTGCCTGAGTTCATCAACAACTCCGTAGACGACACCCCGGTACTTCCCAGGCAGCGAAAACGACTGCAGTCGGTGCCCAGCGGGGGGCAGCTGGGTGACGGCGGTCTGGACGGTGCGCTGCGGCTGGGACGGGGGATGCGGCTGCGGCTGCGCGCTGCGGTGCTGGCGCTGCTGGCGGACCCGACGGTTTCCGGGTTGAAGGACGCGGCGAAGCTGGCGGCGGTGGTGCTGTACGCGAAGTCGCGGGCGCCGCAGGGCCGCGGGGCCGACAACCAGTCGTCGATCTGGGGCGCGGAGCTCGGTCGGTGGCTAGGCGTGAAGGAGTCGACGATCCACCATCGGGTGCTGCCCGCGCTGCGTGGCTCGGGTGCGCTGCGCACGAGGGTGGTGACGGACGCGACGGGGCACCCGACCGGGCTGGACTGCCTGGTCATGCCGCTGTGGAGGGCCCGCATGAGCGGCGGGGCCGCGCACCCGCTGGCGCTGTCGAAGGCGGAGCTGGCGACGCTTCTGCGGCTGATCGAGGCGCTGTTCGGGCCGGGCTGGAGGCCGAAGGACCGGGAGCCGATCCCGGCCGGGCTGCTGGCCGGCCGCACGGGTAAGGGAGCGGCGACCGACCGGCTCGGGCTGCTGCTGATGGTGCTGAACACCCGGGCGTCGGGCTGGCTGCAGCTGCGCGGCGGCTCGGTGAAGGCGCGGGAGGGGCGCGGGGCGGCGACGCTGGCCCGGCTGCTGGGCTGTTCGCCGTCCGGGGCCCGGAAGGTGCTGGCCAGGTTGGCGGAGGCCGGTGTCGTGGCGCGGCACCGCAAGGCGACGGCGACGCGAATGAACGGCCGGGGCCGGGTCATGCTGCTGCCGGTCGCCCGCGCGTACGGCCGCGTCCTGGCCCCTGTGGAGGCCGTTCAGTGCTCGGAGGCTGTGTTTTCGCAGCGTCCTGATGGTGCAGTCGGAGATCATGCTTCGGCTGGCGCTGCCGGTGCCCTTGTTGCATCTGGGGTCTGCGGTGCTGAGGGTGCCGATAGTGCGGGGGATCAGGAGCGTCCCGATGGTGCAGAGCTCCACGCAGACCACGCTTCTGTGGTTACTCCCGTAGTTCTTCCGCAGCTTTCTTGTGGTTTTTCCGGCGAAGGCCGTGGGGGTGAAGGCCGTCGGCCGGAGCGCGTGTGCGTGCGCGAGGACCAGGCTGTCGACAGCGAGAGCACCGTTGCCAAGTCAGCGCGGCCGGTGGCGCAGGGCGGCCCGCTTCGCGGGGAAAAGCTGAAGGAGTCCCCAGTCGATAAGCAGGTTGGCCAAGGTGCTGCCGAGGCTGGGGCCGGTGGCCGGCCGAAGGCCGTGGCGAGTGGAAAGGCGCAGCAGCGGCGGAAGGCGGGGCTTCCTGCTGATCTTGGTCTGCGGGTGGCGCTGGCGCCAGTCGCCGGGCTGTGGGAGCAGTTGTCGGGCTGGCAGCAGAACCAGGTGGAGGCTGCCGCGAAGGTGGAACTGAAGCGACTGGAGGGCTTGCTGGCACAGCAGGAGGCCGGTCCCTGGCTGCTGGCTGGCCGGCTTACCCAACGGCTGGAGGAGACCGGCGGTGAGGCTCTGGTCGTCAAGCCGTACCCCTGGCTGATCTGGAAGGGGTTGGTGCAGCGGCCGGCCTGCTCGGACCGGCGGTGCGACGACGGAATCCGGCTGGACACCGGCGGCGAGTGCGAGAACTGTGGCAACGTCATCCACCTGCGCAGGGCCCGCCGCGCCCGGTTCGCGGCGGAGATCGACCGGGAGCTACCCGACCTTGGTGCCGGCGTTCGCCACCAGGTCCTTGAGGCCCGGTTGCGCGAGCAGGCTGCCATCGAGGCTGAGGAGTTCGTGCGGCGGCGCGAGCAGGCGGCAGCGGAGCAGGCCCGCCGTGATGCGGCCCGTGCGGCTGCCCGGGAGCAGGCAGAACGCGACCGCGAGGCCGCGGCCGCCGCCGACGCAGTCCGCCAGGCCCTGCCATGCGAGGACTGCGGGCAGCAGCGGTCGGCTGGGCTGTGCGAGGCGTGCGGCTACCGGCGCCGGACCGAGGCGGCGATCACGGAGGCGGGCATCGTCGCGGCCACCTGGGCGGCCGACCTGACCGACCCGAGCGACGTCGCCGCCGTCACCGCCCACGTCCGCGCGACGCTGGAAGCCGACATCGACGCCGCCCTTGAGAAGTTCGTCGAGCTGATGGAGCCGGGCGAGGTGGAGACGAACCCGGTCGCGGCGGCGTCCGCGCTCGCGTTCACCGCCCTCCAGGTCGTGCAGCAGGCCCTGCCGGAGTACCGCAGCAGCGCCCTGGGACGGCTGGGCCGCACCTCGGAAGCCGACGCGGAAGCCCGCCGGGCGTACAAGGCGGAGCAGAATCGCCGTTGGTACAAGCACAACCCGAACGGCGCGGACGCCGTGGCGGCCGCGATGAAGGCCGCCAACGTCGCCCGAGAGCGCACTGCCGAATACCTCCTGGCGGTGCGGTTGGAGCAGCTGCGCGCGGTCCGCACCGAGCACGTCGCGCCCGCACCGTGGCTGGCTCGGCTGACCGAGCCGGCCGCCCGCTGGACAGCAAGCTCGCCGGGGCGGTGATCACGTGAGTGACGAGCTGAGGGGTCGACCTCGCGCGCCAAGCCCTGGTCATGGCCGGGGAGCCGGCGAAGAAGAACGGTGCCACCCGCAAGGAGCAGCCGAAACGGCGCACCGGCACGGTCAGGCCGGCCGTTTTACTGCGGCGGAGTGAAGATCTCGACCACCCCTCAGACACCCGTGAAGGCCACCACCCGCTCGTAGTGATTGGACTCGCGCGATTGGCCACGAGATCCGGTGCACGGCTGGAATGGGCTGACCAAGCAGCGTGGACATGAGACAGCACGGACATCGTCACGAGGAGGGTGATGCGTAGACCCGCCTGCTGGGCTGGGGTCCGTCAGCTCGCGCGCATCGAGAAACGCCCTAACCCGACCTTGGTGGTTCACTCCTCGCGCACGCCCATCGTCTTCGATGCACCAACTGCCTGGTCCAGCGCCGCAACGAGGGCAAGACACCGTTCGTGTCTCATGGCGATACGGACTGCGTCTCGGGGAGAATTGCCTCATAGCGGCAACTTAACGGCGCCCTGTGACTTCCCTGCCGTCCCACACCGGTGAGGCGTGCTTAGGAACGGATCAGCTTCTAAGGGGCGGATCACTGAGGCGGCTCCGTCACGTTGCTCTCGGGTGGTGCACGGCTGCGTCCTGAATGCGAAGCGGCCTGCCACCGTTGGGAAGCGGGCTGTACGAGCGCGGGGCAGTTAGCGGGAGCGGCGGCCGAGGGTGGGCAGTCCTCCCGAAACCGTCCGCAGACTCACCGACCGGTCCCGGTCATCGACCTTCCGCAGATTGGCCCGCGCGCACTCCGCGAGCTTCTTGCGCTCAGTGGCACGTGCCCGGGCGGCGGCGGCCGGCTTCCGTTCGGTGGTCTTCTCGTGACGGCTGAACGCGTCCCGGATTAGGTCGGCGCAGCGGCTGGCTGCCCCGGCGAGCGTGATTCTTCGACCAGCAGTCCTCTGTTCTTGTTGCGGGTGAGCACGAGCTGCCCCGAGGGGCAGGGCGGCTCCGGAACGTCGACCCGGAAGCCTTCGCCCGCGTGCAGCGCTTTGAATTGAGTACGTTTCGAGGCCGTCCACGCTCCTGGGCGCCGTCACCTCGGTCACGTTCCATTTCGTGTGGCGGAACGGTGAGGCGGCAAGGAGCTGGCCGCTCTCACAGCGGTAGTAGATGACGAGCGTGGGCCAAGGCCGCCCTGGCTTGCGGTACCCCGTGTGCCCAATCTCCTACAGAGACAGGGCCGTTGGCGGGGGATCGGGCGAACGGCCCTCTGCGAAGGCTTACTGGAGGCAGCGGAGCGCGGCTTGGACGCTCTGCTCCAGGGCGCCGAGAGCGGAGACGCGGTCGCACCCGTCTCTCCAGCCTCCGCCGGACAGGCCCGCCCAGCACTCTGGCCCGCGGAGGGCGCAACTGATCAGGGTGGGAGGACTCGCCCTCTATCAGTCGAATGGAATACCAAATCGGTTCTTATGCGTACAAGAGCCACATGTCTGAACGTTTCAATTGGGACGGTTCACCGAAGGACGATGGACAGTCCGGCTTCAGCGCCACCCGGACCATGTGGCTGCACAAGTCCAACCGGTCAATGACTCTGCGGCGGGACGAACTGACGAGGTGCCGTTACTGCGGGCTTTTGATGGAGTACTTCGACCGGTACGACCACGGCCGTATCCCCATGGTCCCCAAGCAACTCCCCTCCGCACCCATCCCCCACCGAATGCGCTGGCACATCCTCAGTGGAGCGGCCTGGCCCGGGGATGGAGGAGAGATGAAATGCTACGTCCCGCACCCGGCCTTCTGCCCCGCGGTCGAGCATGACGACGACACCATCGATCTGGCTCAAGCTCGGGCAATCTTCCGCAAGCACATGGAGAGGCGGATCGAGGCCGGCCTGTTCGTCCCGGTGCCTCCCCCCTCTGGGGAATCGGAAGTCGCCGAGCAGTTCGTAGAGCCGATCGAAGGAATGCGGCACGTGATCGCCTACGGCAGCTTGCTGTGGCTGGCTCCTGGGGAGATCGACCATCTTCAGTGCGTGGCGCGCGCCCGGCGTTCCGGCAAGCGGTGCACCCAGACGGTGTCGGGCGATGAGGGCAAGTGGACCGAGATCGAAATCCCCTATGCGCCAGGTCGGGCCGGTCAGGAAGTGCTGTGGGCCGGGGCGACCATGTGGGTCTACGCCTTGCACACGCTGTACTCCCAAGACATCAGCCGGTGGATGCGGCAACGCTGCACTCACCACGCCCCGGGAGAGAACTCGGCCCCCGACGCCGTGCCGCCTCAATGGGTCCACTTCGACCCGCTGCGCCATGACGCCTTCATTCTGCGGCAACGGCCGGCCAGCGCCGGGCCGATCGAGGTTCCGAACTCCAGGTTCGCCGGACTCGCTCTGGGGCCCAAGCACACCGACTGCGCGACACCGGGCTGCGGCAACGGCAGCGAGGCGCCAGTGGCGGACGGGTGGAAGTGCCGGAAGTGCGAGCGTACGAACGAACGCCGTCAACGCACCCACCAGCGGTGGATCAATCCCACAAGCGATAGCATTCAGTGATTGGGCGCTACTCTTCGTGTTGTCGCTGGTTGTGAGATCCGAGAGTGCAATGGCCAAGTCCTCTTCACGCCGGCGTGGACCGCAGCCGCAGGATGACCAGATGGCTCTGTTCGCGCCCGCTACGCCGCCGCCGCCGGCGCCGACCCCTCCACCTTCACCCCAGCAGGAGCTGAGGCAGCTGCTGACCTGGCTCAAGGTCAGATCAGGGCTGGGCTGGGCCGAAGTCAATGCACGGCTGAACCGGCAGTTGGGGGTGGAGAGCCGTATGGGTGCACCTTCGGAAGTCGTGGACCAGGCGGTCGTCATCGCCCGTGAGTGGCTGGACCGTCTGAGCGCGCCGGAGAAACCACCACCCCCACCGCCGCCTCGTGCCCAGCCCCAGCCAACTGCCCGGGCTGGCCACCATAGGCAGCCCCCCAGGGGGCCCACGACGCCACCGGCCAATGCGGCGGCCAAGGGGCCCAGGCCAACGCCAGAGCAGGAGCGTGTAGTCGAAGCCAAGCGGTCCGGAGACCACCTGGCACTTCAAGCGGGTGCAGGCACCGGGAAGACCACGACCTTGACCATGCTCGCCCGATCCGACCTGCGGCGCGGCATCTACCTGGCCTACAACCGGGCCGTCGTGGACGACGCCTCTGCCAAGTTCCCTCCCCACGTGCCCTGTCTCACCGGTCACAAGCTGGCCATGCGCCAGGGAGGCCACCGGTATCGCGCACGTCTCAACGCACCGCGCGAGCCGGGCTGGAAGATCGGGGAACGCCTCGGCATCACGCCCAGGATGCAGCTGCACCTCGGCCAGCGGCTCATCACGCACAAGACGCTCTCCTACGCCGTCCTGGAGACGGTCAGGCGGTTCTGCCACTCCGCCGACACGGAATTGCTGGGCCGGCACCTGCCGCAGCTGAAGGGCCTTCCAGACGAGTTCCGGCCCGACCTTGCGCGGATCGTCCTGCCGTACGCACGGCGAGCCTGGGAGGACCTGCAAAACCCCGAGCGCGGCGTCGTGCGCTTCGAGCCTGACCACTTTTTGAAGATCTGGGCGTTGACCAAGCCAACCATCCCGGTCGACTTCCTTCTCCTGGACGAAGCCCAGGACACCAACCCGGTTCTGGAGGAAGTCTTCACCGCCCAGCGCTCCCACGCACAGCTGATCATGGTGGGGGATTCTGCACAGGCCATCTATGGGTGGCGGGGAGCCCGGGACGTCATGACCGATTTCAACGGGCTGCAGCTGCACCTGACCCAGTCTTTCCGCTTCGGCCCGGCCCTGGCCGAGGAGGCCAACCGCTGGCTTTCCATCCTCGACTCACCCCTGCGGCTGCAAGGCACCCCCTCGCTCGACACCACCATCGGACCGGTTGAGGCTCCCGACGCAGTCCTGTGCCGCTCCAACGCCGGCGCCATCCGCGAGGTACTTGCCCTGCTATCCGACAACAAGCGGGTTGCCATGGTGGGCGGCGGCGAGGCGTTGGAAAAGCTCGCCCGCGCCGCTGGCCAACTCAAGGCCGGACGCCGCACCAGCCACCCGGAACTGGTGCTCTTCACCTCCTGGGAAGAGCTGCACGAGTACGCCACCTACGACCCGTCCGGGACCGACCTGCTGCCCCTGGTCGAAATCATCGAGGCGCACGGCGTCGACGTGATCCTTACAGCGGTGCGCTCCCTGCACCCCGAGCACGACGCCCAGGTAGTGATCTCCACCGCCCACAAGTCCAAGGGCCGGGAATGGCCCACCGTACGCATCGCCAGCGACTTCGAACCCAGACCCAGCAACGGGCCGGCAACCACCGAGTCGGACGAAGGGGCCCCTCTGCCCGACATCAACCTCGACGAGGCACGCTTGGCCTACGTCGCGGTCACCCGCGCCCGTCAGCGCCTTGACCTGGGCGGCCTGTCCTGGATCAACAACTACCCGCAGCACGCCACGTCGACCGCTTCCTCCCCGGCCGCCGTGCCGGCCCAGCCCTCACCATGGGACTCGCTGGGCCCCTCTCCCAGCTAGTGCGTGCGCCGGGACCACGTCCGAAAGCCGATCAGCGCGCCACATGATGACCTGAGTAGTCCAAAATCCGTACCAGCCCGCGCCACGCGCCACACGCAGCCGCTGGTCCGCACCCATCCACCAGTCCAGGCGTGCTTCATCCTCAGCAGAGACGGAGTACGGCGCGCTGGTAAGGACAGCGGGCCGCCCCTCCTTGACCCACGAGACCATGTGGTCCAGCCAGTTGCGGTCCTCACCCGCCTGCCCGTAGTGGGTGCACTCGCCCGATTCCCACCGGCATTGCCGACTGACCTTCTTCGTCAGCCAACGCGGGCAGCAACCAGACTCGCTCTTCTTCAGGCCGTACCGCTCGGCCCATTCAAGGACGATCTCCTGCTTCTCCCGCTGCCCAGTAAGCCGTTGCTCGTAGAGCTCCGGATCCGAACGGCGCAGCGCCGCTGACGGGGCACCCAGCCCATAAGGCCAAGCCACCCGCCCAGAGCTAAACCCAAAGACGGCTCCAGCTCGGTCGTAGAAGTCGCTCATGTCCCTATCCCTTTAAGGCCGGGCCGGAAACACAACCGCGGACCCGCTCGATCGACAACCCGGTGAACGATCCGTGCCCAAAGACGGCACGCAACCCGATGCATAGGAGCGATGCTTTGCCAGATCAGCAGGACCGCCCCCACGTGCCGCGGTATGCCCTTCTGGAGGGGGTGACACCTTGGTCCCTGCCCGGCGCTGCCCCTGGCATCGCCGGTGACCTTGCACGCGACACCCTGGTGTGCCGTCCGCGGAGAGGCGGCTCCATGTGATGCCCTCCTGCTGGCTACTCGGGGCATCCCTGTCCGGCAGCCACGGCGTCCACCAACTGGCGGAGCGCGAGGAAGGCCGGCCGGGCTCCGGGCGGGTCGCCAGCGTCCAGGACGGCCCTTGCCGGATCGAGTACATCGGCCAGACGGCCGCCCCTGGCGCTGTCCGGTGGCTCGCGCAGCGCGGTGCGGAAGGTCGTCGCGTCCCATGGGGAGCGGGCCAGTCCCTCGGCGAGCAGGAGCTCGCCGGCTGTCGGTCGCCAGGTGCCGTCTTCGTACTCGGCGAGGAGAGCGCGGGCGTCCCGCTCCAGCGCGTTGGCCATCGCGGTGATCGTCATACCGGTCCAACGACGCCGCGGTGGGATGGGTGGTGCTGACTGTCAGCCCGAACCTGCAGGGAGGTGAACGGAGGGACAGCGCACTAGCGGGACTATAGTGATGCTATGGCTTCCACGACGATTCAGGTGCCGCGCGAGACCCGTGATCACCTCGCCGAGCTCGCGAAGGAGCGCGGCGTGAGCATCGGGCAGCTGGTCGAAGCGCTCGCCGCCGAGCAGCCGACCGCGGCGCAGCGGGCTGAGCGGCTTGCCGCCGACCGGGAGGTCGTACGCCGCATGATCGGCGTGAACATCCGCGACGAGGAGTTCGAGCAGGCTCCCGACGTGCTTGCCAACCTCTACAAGATCGCTGCGGAGAAAGCCCGGGCCGCCAGGGGCTCCGCAGCGTGATCATCCTCGACACGACGGCCGTCCGAGCGCTCGCCGGTGGCCACAAAGCACTGAGCCTCCTGGCCGGCAACATGGCCAAGACACCCGGCGAACGGCTCAGCATCCCTGCCTTGTGCCTGATGCAGGCCGAAGCTGCTGAAGAGAAGCTCTCTCAGCGTGTTCTCGCCTTCTCCGCTGTGATCGTCGACAGTCTGGACACGATGGCCGCCGTCAGCGTCGGCACCATGATCCGCGACGGCTACGGCGGCCCGGACACCTGCCATGCCCTGTACTGCGCGCTGCCGCGCCCAGAGTTCACAGGGATGTCGATCCTGCTCACCGGCGCCGAGGACGCCTACCCGCCTGGTGTGGTCACCGTGGACATCGATTCACCCGGAATGCTGGGCTTCCACTGACGGGCCGCTCGGGTCAACCGCTGACGCGGATGTTTCTGCGTTCGAGGCTTGCGGCGCTCGGTTGAGGGGAGGCCCACCTCATCCGCCGCTGGGCGGTTGCCGGTTGGCGTAGTAGTAGAGGGCGAGGTCGTCCGGGTGGTGGACGCGTTCCTCGGTGCCGCCGATCTCCTGGAGGATGAGGTGGGTCTTGTCGAGCGGGTGCTGGGTGATGAGCCAGGGGTTGTTGTCGCTCTCCTGCCAGACCTGGGCCCACACCTTGTCTCCGACGCGGACTTCGCCGCCGTCCTTCGTGCGGAATTTTGATGCCATGGACCGTGCATACCCGCATTCCAGCAGCCGGACGGGTAGGCGGAGAGCAGTTCCTCGGGAGCATCCCGCCGCCCGATCCTTGAACATGAGGCGCCAGGGCAAACCGCTACGCCGTGACCCAGCACCGTGTATCTCCTACGGCACTGCGGCGCGGACAACGCGTGATGTCCGCTGTTGGACTACCACCAGCAACTGGCACACACCGGGTGCCGCGAGCGACACTCCGTCGGCGGTAGGAGCGGTGACCGCGGCCGCCTGTTCGCGTTGAAGAGCCCGTGCCGAAGCCTTCCAGCCCCTCGTCCGCCACGGCCACGCCAGCGACCACGAACGCAGCGCTGCCTTTCCTGCTGACGCCCCAACAAGGAGACGCCGCACGCCGTCTCCTGAACTACGTGGTTTCCCTGCCGCTGACCGGTGCCGACGCGCAGCTCCTGGCCTCGGTGATCGCCACCCGCGCGGCACGGAACGGCACCGGAAACATCACCGGGCAGGACCTGGGCTCCCTGCGCCTGGCCGACGCGGAGAACGCTGTCGCTACCCTGAGCTCTCTGGGCTGGCAGTTCACGGGCGACCTGCTGGACGCTGACGCCGAGACCCCCGTGGCCGTCACAGTGCCGAACCTGGCCCAGGAATTGCCGGTCAGCAAGACGGCACAATCGCGGGTCTCGGGATGGACGACCCGCACGCTCGCCGCGAAGCCGGTCAAGAAGACCTCCCCACCAGCGCAGCTGGCCGCGCTGTTCCTGGCCGCCCACAGCTCGAACGACCGCCACGGCGTACTGCCCCAGGAAATGCCCGAGGACTGTCGTCAGGCGCTGCCCGAGCTGATGTCGAGGGGGTTCATCGCCGAGCTGGCAGATGACCGGTATCTGCTGGATGAGCCCGTACGGCACCTGTCTGGCATGCACCCGCGCTCGCACGACAGCATGGTGCTCGTCCGGGTGCGCTGGGAGGTGTGGAAGGACGGGGTGAGTCCGGCGTTGCGCCGTCATGCCGAGGCCGTGGAGCACTGCCCGCTGTGCGCGCTGCCCCTGGAGCGAGTGGCGCAGGCATTCATGCAGCCGAGCCTGCCGATGCAGGTCAGGCCGAAGGCGCGCGCCGCGTACGGCGCGTGGAAGGACACCCAGCCTGACCGCGGCCCCCGCGCTGCTGAGTTCGCCGCCACCTGGCGGGCCGAACACGGCCACGGCCCATCGATCACCCAGCTCTGCTCGGGGCTGGGGTGGCCCGTGGGCTCGCGGGAACTGCGTGCCTTCATCGTCAAGCGGCTGGTCGCCAACGAGTGGCTGACCCACACCTTCCCGGTGCCGTGGACGCTGCGCCCAGGGAAGGCTGCCCAGGAAAGCAAATCCTCGGCACCGGCCTTCAGCTCCGGCAAGCCATGACCGCCGGCCTCCGGACCGACGGCTGACCCCAGCGGTCGGTGCTGTACCCCTGGGGCGTGCAGTGGGGGGAATAATTCAGCGGCTGGAGAGATCGCTACGGGCACGCAGGGCGAGCGAGTGCAGGAGCCGCTCAGTGCGTGTTTCCATTCCCGAGTAGGGCACCTGACCAGCTCAGATATCGAACGGTGACTGCGCGAGATGGGGCGTCGTTGCCATAGGCATGCGGAACGACCAGCAACTCGGCTTCGCCGGCCTCGTAGTGGCGGGGCATAGTCCTGAAGTCGCATGGCAGACGATCAAGGACCGCTGCGCCAATCCCACGGTGCGGCAGATGATCAAGCACATGCAGTCGTCGGAAGCAGGGCGGAAGGCCCTGGAGCACACGCGGCAGGAGTGGGCTGACCTGGGACTTCCACCTCCGTGGGATGCGCCATCCGATGGGGTTTCTCTGAACTAGACGCTGAGGCGAAGGCTGGGCTCATCGGGTGACTCCGCTGCACTCTTATCGGCCCGGACGGACGCCTGTTGGTAAAGACGTTGCATGTCGCGCATCACTGCACTCTGGCAGGACACACCAAAGCCCATCCGAATTGTTTGCTACACACTAATCCCCTTGGGATTCCTTTGCGGGGTAGCGGGCGTCTATGGGGATGGCCATAACTGGTGGAGCAATCGAGGGTTTCTCACCAACTTGATGTCTAGCTTCACAGGATTGCTATTCGGCGTCCCAGTAGCTCTGACAGTCATCAGTCACCTTGGCAACGCCCAAGCTGAGGCCATCGAGCGTCGCTCCGTGAAGCGACACGCAAGCCTCGCTGCCTCTGACTTTCAGCGGATGGTCATTTCTATCTTCACCGCATCGATTCGCAACAGCCCGGAGGATGCTCTGCGTGCGCTCGTCGACAAGGCGAGGAATCTTGAGAATCAAGCGCTAGAACTAAGTAGTTCGATAGGGCCATCCGGGGGCATGCCCCGCCAGATGGACAGGAGGCGAGACGCAGCCCAAACCATTGTGGCGTCTCTAGCCGAGTTTCGCGC
This sequence comes from Streptomyces sp. NPDC021749, assembly GCF_040640655.1. Lineage (NCBI taxonomy): Bacteria > Bacillati > Actinomycetota > Actinomycetes > Kitasatosporales > Streptomycetaceae > Streptomyces > Streptomyces sp. NPDC021749. The sequence goes on from NZ_JBFACE010000026.1 coordinate 80,930, forward strand.
ATCATGCAAAGAGGTTCTTGATCTCTGGTCGGAAGAAATGGATGAAAGCACATGGGCAGGTCTAGTGGCAAGCCAGTGGAAAATCTTCGACGCCGAGCTTCGCCCACGCGCCAGGGAGGCGGGACTACCGTGGCTCGCCCATGAGAAGTCCTTCAGAATTGGAAATGCGGTGGAAGTAGTTCGGGATGCATCTTGGCTGCCAGTTCAGGAAGGGCTCCTTGAGGCCCTTCGCGAAATTGAGTGCGCGCTTGAAGATGTGGAGTGGGTCGTGTATCGCGAAGACTTTCTTCCGTCGGCAATCAATGTCAGCGAAGAGCTACAGAAATCTGCGAAGCAAGCTAGGGACTGGCTCCTTCAATTGGCAGATTTGGTGAAACATCTTGATGACATTCGAGATATTGAGTTGGCTTACAAAGCGCTAGACGAGAAGGAGCATGTCAGCTCGTAGCCATTGGGGACTTTCCTCGGCCAGCTGGGGGTGGCGCCTTTCCGGGCCAGGCGCCTGGTCATAAGGGTGATGGCAACCCAGGTGATCAGCGTCTCGGAGTGCTGGACGAGCCGTTCGTAGTCCCGGGCATGCCGACCCGCGTGCATCATCCACGCAAGACTCCGTTCGACGACCCATCAACGCGGCAGCACGACGAAACCGGAGGCGTCCTTGGGACGGCTGACCGGCTTGATCGTCAAGCTGAGGTGCTGCTTTGCCCAGTCGACGAGCTTGCCTGCGTAGGCGGAGTCGGCCCACACGATCGTGATCTCAGGTGCTTCAGACGGAGACGGAAGAGGACTTCCTTGGCCGCCGCCGCGTCGTTGCACCACGTGCCCTTGGCAGTGAGCGGTGGTGCAGCCGGCCCTTTGGCGAGGGTCGGGTGTGCGGTGGAGCATATCGGGGTGAAGTGGGGTGTTCTACTACCGTGTACGGCGGTATGGGCGGGCTGGGGTGCGTGCGGCACGGTAGGCGTGGGCGGGGTCGGCGGAGGGGCCGTCAGCGGGCTGCCAAAGGCCGTACCGGGCGCGGTAGGGGTGCCAGCGGCCGTCGGGTCCATACCGCAGTTGGATGCCTGCGGCGTGGTCGGTGAGCCGGTTGTTCTCGTATTCGACGGTGGCCATGGGGGCGGGCCGCAGGGGCTGGATGGCGGCTTGGGCGCGGGCGAGGACGTCGTGGTCGACGGTGAGCGGCTTGAGGTAGGTGGTGGCGCCGGCGGGGCCGCCGTAGGCGTAGGCGAGGGAGAGGTGTCCCATACCGACGAGGTCCAGTCCGAGGTAGTCCATGGTGGCTTGCCGCAGCGGTGCGCCGTGTGGGAGGGCGACGAGTCGTGCGAGGTCGCTGCCGACGTCGGGGCAGACCGGCAACTCGTTTCCGTCGAGGAACAGTCCGGCGCGGTGTGCGGCGTCCGCGGTGAGTGTGCCCATGGCCGGGATGTCGGGCAAGGATTCCGGCGGTGGGGCGAGCGGGCCGGTCAACACCGGTCGTAGGCCGTCCAGGTCGAGGTCGGCGGGCTCGGGGAGGGGTACTACGCGCTTCGTGGACTGCGCCGGGATGGCGGGTCGGGACGCGGGCGTCGCAGTGGCAGGGGAGGCAGGCGCCGCAAGCGCCGCGCCCCGGAGCCCGGCCGGCGCCGGGAGGTCGCGCAGGCGTTTCTTCAGGTGATGGTGGGCTCGGCCGCGCAGAGTGAACAGCGGGGCGGGCGCGGTACGGAGGCGTTCAGCGAGGAGGAACCCGACCGCGACGGAGTGGGCGCACGGGGCGTCGGCGGCATCGGGGGTGCAGGTGCAGGTGTGGGTGATGTCCTGCGGGCCGGGGATGAGCGGGATGCCGGCAGTGTGGGTGGGATCGGCGAGCTGGTCACTGATGGTGGCGGTGCCGGCTACCTCTACCGCGTCGGGCCGGGCGGCGATCGCGGTCTCGATGCGATCCCACTGTTCGGCAGAGAGTTCGTCGACAACCAAGCGGGGCCGGGCGACACGACCGCCGGGCAGAGGCATCTTGCTGGTCGCGAAGCCCTGATTGACGTTGAGCGGCCCGACCGCACCGGTGGCGAGCAGGCGTTGCCCCTGGCCCAGGATGGTGGGGTCGGCGGTAGCTGCGGCGAGGGCGGCGATGAAGGCGCGGGCCCACCCGACGGTGGTGTGCTGGCTGCTCATCGGTGGCCCCCCAAGTGCACGAGGTCGGCGAGTTCGCGGTCGGTGAGCTGGGTGAGGGCCTGGTCGCCGCTGGTCAGTACGGCTGAGGCCAGGACTCGCTTGCGGGTGAGGAGCTCGTCGATGCGGTCCTCGACGGTGTGCTCGGTAATCAGACGGTGCACGGTGACGGTCTGGTGCTGGCCGATGCGGTGGGCGCGGTCGGTGGCCTGGTCCTCCACGGCGGCGTTCCAGCTGCGGTCGTAGTGGATGACGTGGGCGGCGCGGGTGAGGGTCAGGCCGGTGCCGGCCGCCTTGAGGGACAGGATCATCGCCGAGTGCCGGCCGGACTGGAAGGCGTCGACCATGCGTTGCCGCTCCGGCAGGGGCGTGCCGCCGTGGAGAAAGAGCGGGGCGAAGCCCAGGTGTCCAAGGTGGGTGGTGAGCAGGTGGCCCATGGCGACGTAGCTGGTGAAGATGAGCGCGGCCTCCTCACGTTCCCTGATGGTCGCCAGAAGTTCGGTGAGGGCCGCCGTCTTGGCCGAGCGCGCGCCGAACCGCGCGGACTCAGCCTCGGCCGGCGGCTGCTCGCGCAGGTAGTGGGAGGGGTGGTTGGTGATCTGCTTCAGCGCGGTCAGCAACTTGAACACCAGGCCATGACGCTTGATCCCGTCGCTGGCCGCAACCTGCTGCAGGGTCTCCCGCACGAGCGCCTCATAGAGGCCGGCCTGCTCGGTGGTGAGCTGCACCAGGTGTGGCCGGTCGATTTTGTCGGGGAGTTCCGGGGCGATGCCGGGATCAGTCTTGCGACGCCGGAGCAGGAACGGGCTGATGATCCGGCCGAGCTCGACGGCTTCGGCCGAGTTCGGGTCTTTCTCGGCCGCGTTCGCCCACCGCGACCGGAAAGTCTTGAGCGGTCCGAACAGCCCAGGGTTAGCCCAGTCCAGCAGCGCCCACAGCTCGGAGAGGTTGTTCTCCACAGGGGTGCCGGTCAGCGCCACGCGGGTCGTAGCGGGCACGGCACGTAGGTGCCGGGCGGTGGCGGAGGTGTGATTCTTCGCGTGCTGGGCTTCGTCGGCGATGACCCGTGCCCAGGGGCGGGCGGCGAGGGCCGGGTCCCGGCGCAGCAGGCCGTACGTGGTGATCACCATCGTGGTGTCGGTGACGTTCTCCAGAGTGCGGTCGGGCCCGTGGTAGGCGATTACCGGCAAGTGCGGAGTGAATCGGGCTGCTTCGCGGCACCAGGTGGTGACCAGGGATGCCGGGCACACCACGAGTGTGGGGCCGGGGGAGAGGTGCTGCTGGTGGAGGGTGAAGGCGAGTGCGGTGAGGGTCTTGCCAAGGCCCATGTCGTCGGCGAGGACCGCGCCGAACCCGAGGCCGGTGGTCCGGGCGAGCCAGGTCAGGGCCCGTTGCTGGTAGCCGCGCAGCGTCGCCCGCAGCTCTGCTGGGACGGGGACGGCGTCGTGGTGGTGCTCGCCTTGGCGCAGCACGCCGATGATGTCGGCGAGTGCTCCGACCGGGCGGCAGGGTACGACGTCGTCGGCGACAGTGACGGCGCCGGAGAGCGCCGCGGTGAGCGCCTGCGTCCCGGACAACTGCCCCAGCAGCCGATGGCGGGCTCGACGTCGCAGGATCGGATCGACCAGCACCCACTGGTCCCGCACCCGCACCAGGGGCCGGGCAGCCTCGGCGAGGGCATCCATCTCTTCCTCGGTCAACGCCGCACCGCTCAGGGCCACTTGCCACCGAAAGTCCAACAGTGCCGTCACGCTGAACCGCGGCTGCTCCCCAGCCGGCGCCCTCTGCCCGCGTGCTTGCTTGGCGGGTCCGGCTTCCGTCCCGATGACCGTGGAAGTAGTCAGAGCAGTGCGCAGCTGTTCAGGCCACATCACCCGCACGCCTACCTGGGCGAGTTCTGCCTCCTGCTCCAGCAGCGCTTCGACCGACCCTGCGTGGAACGTGCACTGTTGCGGGTTCTCCTCGTTGGCCAGCGCACTCAACGCCGGGCACCAGTGGGCTGCCCGACGCAGGACCCGCCGCACCCGCCGGCGCACCGCGGAAGCGTCCTGACCGCCCCAGCCCACGGGGCCTGCCCACACCTGGCCCGCGACCACCTCGTCTTCGGTACCGGGTTCTGAGCCCGCGGGGGCCAGATGGAGGTCTGCTGTCATGCGGCCGGCGGCGGCCTGCTCGTCACTCGGGGTCCGCACCCGCAGGATCAGCAGCGGCGCCGGACCGCCATCGATGAGGTCTTCAACGCCATCCAGCCACCCACGCACCGAACGCAGCACGTCGGCGTCCACCGGTTCGCGGTCGGCTGCCGTCCACGGGTTCACGCCGAACACGGCGGCAGCCGGGGTCCGCACCAGGGCATCGGCCAGCGCGTCGCAGAACAGAGTGAGCATGTGGCGTGCCGGCACCTCAGGTGGCACGGCACCGGGTGGGGCGGCTTCGCCGAGGTTCGTCAGGGCCTCGTCAGCACTCGCTGGGATGGGCCCGATGCGCCATACCGGGTGCTGGGTCTCGTCGAGGGCGGGGTAGATCAGCTGGGCGCGGATCAGCTGCAGGGCCACGTGCGCTGCGCGGTGCCAGAACACTGCCGACCCGTCCGCCTCGGTGCCGCACTGGTTCAGTGCTGGGATGCCCTCCAGGAGTGGCACCCACCAGCCGGTGGTGCCTGTCGGACCGGTCCGGGCGGTGACCGGCGCGGGCAGGTCGGACATCGGCAGCGCCCGCCGCCCGGTGTCCTCCACCTGCCACCCGGCCGCCCGCCCCGCTTCGGCGGGCACGAACGCCACCGCGCACCCTTCGGTGACCGCCTCGCGCAACAGGCCCTGCGCGCCACGTCCCTGCGTCTCCAAACGTGGGCGCTGGGGTGCCGGCGCTGGGGCCGGTGCTGGGATCGAGTGAGGTGCCGCTGCCGGGGCAGGTCGTGCGTCGATTCGGCCGGCCGGGGCAGGCGCGGATGTGCGCGCGGTACCGTCGAGAGCCTTGAGTTTGCGCAGCAGCTCCATGGCCGCGGCGCGCCGGGCCTTGGGCTTGTCCGGGCCACTCGCTGTGGCGCGGACCTTCGTGCCGGTCGCCTGGTGGATGCAGCAGTAGGTGCACTCCGCGCCCGTGCCCCGCGAGCGCACGCTTGCTTCGGGTTTGGAAATCGCCTCTTTCTGGTGGTGCTTGTTGAGGTACTTGACCGGGTCCTGGCCCTGGGTAGGGAGGGTGATCTCGGGAACCGAAGCCGGCGTGTCCTTGACGGGTGGTTCTGGTTCCGGCAAGCCGGTCAGCTCGGCCAGCAGGGCACATGCAGCAAGGTGCCGGGCGATTTTGCGTGTCCCTGCGGAACGTACAGGCCCCCTTGAGGTCCGGTCCGCTCGCAGCAGAGCACGCACCCGGTGGCCCCGCTCTGCCTCGGACTGCTCTTCGTAGCTCAAGCCGTGGTCTTCGCCGTGCTGCTCGCCGTACCAGTGCAGCAATGTCGCCGGTGTTGGCGGCATCGCCGCCGCTCGTTTCAACGCCGCCGTGCGGGCAGGCTCCCACGGTTCGCCCTGGGCGACCAGGAGCAGCACGTACATGTCACGGTGTCGAAGCCTCCCCGCGCTCGCCCGCCGCACAATCTCCTGCGCCAACTCAGCGTCAGGCCCGCCTCCTGCGTCTACCGTGCTGCGCAGACGGTGCTCGAACACCTCCGACACCATCCCCGGCACCACCAGACGCTCGGAAACGGGCTGCTGCTCATCCGGCAGCACGACCCCGGCGAGTCGGGCTAGCAGAGCAAGCGCAGCTTGGCCCTTGGCCTCACGGCTAGTGCTGCCCTCCCGGACAGGACCGCGGACGCAGAGACCCGCAGGGCCGACGACCGCGGCAACCCGCAGAGGCGATCCGGCACTGTCTGGCGCTTCGAACCGAGGGGCCGGCCACACCTCAACCTGGGTGTGCATGAGCAGCACCTGCCGGGCCAACTCCACGTCCGCGACCAGAAAGTCGACCACCGCTCGACGCGCCGGCAGCCAGCCGGAGGCATCTCCCGTCGCCAGCAGAATCAACCGCATATCGCGCACAGTCAGCAGCCCCGCGCGACACAGCCGGACAGCCTCCCGGGCCACCCCTGCGTCGCAGTCACCCGACCCTGCGATCGCTGTCAGCGCCTCGCGCCACTGACCAGAGCCCGTCTCCCCAAGGTCCTGACCCTCTGCCATCACTCGTGCTCCCGCACCGATCACGGCCGCAGAAACCACACTGACTCCTCACACCCACCGAACGCAGCAGCGCCAATCAATGGTCACCTAACGTAAAGGCACCGTCACATTAGGCGAGTGATCGCTGAACGCTCCGCGGGACAAACCGGCGCGCTGTCGGAGTTGGCGGCGCGGCCGGGCCGAACGGGGCAGAAGCGATCGGTGGCCAGGGCCCGGTGTCTCGGTCATGGGGAAGCCCCGGCGGGCCGCATTCGGCGACGGTGTGGTCGCGGGTGGGCACCAGGGTGTCGTCCACAATCAGTACGGTGTCCCTGCGGAACCGCTTGCGCTGCTGCAGCGCGAGCGCCGGGCCGAGGTCGTCGATGATGCGGTCGGCTGCGGACTTCGACACCCGGAACAGCGGGGCGAGTTGTCGCAGTGTGAGGTTGGTGCGCCAGTACGCAGAGACCAGCAGCACGCGGTCCTCAAGCGCCAGGCTCCACGGCCTGCCCTTGCGCACCGGATCCGCGCCCTCACGCCGCAGCGCGGTGATCAGCTTGCCGACCTGACACGAGCTCAGCCCGGTGAACGGACTTATCCAGGAGGGCTCCGACGCCGTGATCACACCAGCCACGACGAGATCATTTCAGTTGCCGTCGCCCTTTCCTCAGGCTGATCCTGTGTGCTCGGTCAACGAGGAGGAGACGTGGGGCTCGTTCTGTTCCCAGGAGACGACGACACCAGCAGCCCGGACGTGTCCTGGTCCTACACCGGCTTCGGAGTGTTCCGGCGGTGGCTGGCGCAGGCCGAGGGGTTCGCACTGGACGAGATGCACGGCTTCGGTGGACGGCGCCCCTGGAGCGACGTCTCCACCACCCTGGCACCACTCCTCAATCATCCCGACGACGATGGCCCTGACCTCTCGCCGATCCAGTGCGCCGCGATCCTGCCCCGCCTCAAAGAGATCGCCACCAGCGTCAAGAGGGAAGCACTGACCCGCTCCTCCAACGGCACATCGACGACACCCGCCAGTTGGTGGTCGTGCTGCAGCTCTGCATCGAGAAGGAGGCCGACCTCCTCTTCGGCTGACGTCGGTCGGCGTTACCGCTCACCGTGACCAGCAGTTACGGGACTTCCCAATGCTGATGTCAAGCCGCGACTGCGACGGGGGGTGAAACTTGGTAGCACTCTCTGTCACGGATCATTGCCCACAGGACGTTGACGCGTCGGCGGGCGAGGGCCAGGAGGGCCTGCTTGTGTCCCTTCCCCTCGCTCCGCTTTCGCTGGTAGTACGCCTTGGAGGCGGGGCAGCACTTGAGGCTTGCTAGTGCAGACAAGTACATCGCCCGCAGCAGCCCGCGGTGGTAGCGGCGGGGTCTGTGCAGGTTGCCACTGACGCGGCCGGAGTCGCGGGGCTGCGGGGCCAGGCCGGCGAAGCCGGCCAAGCGATTGGCACTGCCGAAGGCGTTCATGTCCCCGCCCGTGGCGGCGATGAACTCGGCGCCGAGCCTGGCGCCCATGCCAGGAAGGCTGCATATCACCTCGGCGTGCGGATGTTCGCGAAACCGGGCCTCGATGAGAGCGTCGAGTTCCGCGATCTCCTCGTCGAGGGCCATCACCCCCTTCGCAAGGCGGACCACCATGGCGGCGGCCAGCCTCTCGCCGGGCAGCGCGGTGTGCTGGGCCTGGGCGGCGTCCACGGCAGTGCGAGCGAGTGCGGCAGCGCCTTTCACCTTGCGGTTCTTCAGCCAGGTCTCAATCCGTTTCGCACCTGTACGGCGGATCGCTGCCGGAGTCTGGTAGCCGGTCAGGAGCATGACCGGACCCTTGTTGGTCAGGTCCAGCGCCCGCTCCAAGGCCGGAAAAATCTCCATCAGTTGAGCCCTGAGGCGGTTGATCTGGCGGGTGCGGTCGAAGACGAGGTCCAGGCGCCGGGTGGTCAGGGTGCGCAAGTCGACGGCGATCTCGTCCCCGGGCCTGAGCAGCCCCAGGTCCCGGCGGACACGGGCCTGGTCGGCGATGACGAAGGCGTCCTTCGCGTCGGTCTTTCCCTCACCCCGGTAGGTGGCCGAGGCTCGGTGCACTGCCAGGCCGGTGAGGTAGGCGACAGACTGATCGTGGGCGGTGAGCAGGCCGATCAGCAGGGCGGCGCCACCGTGGTTGAGGTCGACGGCCCACAGCACGTCGTCGGATATCGCCAGCACGTCGGCGAGCAGTGCGAGCAACTCGGCCTCGTCGTTCTGGATCCGGCGCGACAGCAGCCGTTCGCCCTCCGCGTTGATCACCACGGCGTGGTGATGCGTCTTGCCGATGTCCACCCCGGCCCAGATCTCGGGCACGTTCCCCTCCGCCAGCTCGTCATACATCGATCCCGCAGACGACCTCGCCGGCGTTGTCCTACAGCAGCGATCGAGTCGCGTCTCCCAATCAGCGGTCGAGTCGTCGCGGGGCTCCGGGCGGCCAAGTCCCGTAAGCCATCCAGCGGCTCAGCCTTTACAGCCATACCCGGCGCCCCCGGGGTCCTCCGATCTTACGAACGACCAGATCAGACCCACGTCTTCAAGGTAGGACAGCCCTTAGGGTCGGACATCCGAGAACTCTGTTCCTGTCAGTCCATTCGGGCCCTCGCGGTCACCGTCGGAGCTGCTCAGCGTCCGCCTGGGCCCGCCACTCAGGCGAGCCCAAACGGTGCATGTCAGCGGTCGCTGAGGAGGTGGGTGGCTCCGTGGGCAGCGAGGTCCAGAGCTTCGTTGAGGGCCTCTGGGCGGCGTCCTCCGGCACTGGCGACCGGGCCGTGCCCTCCGGAGCCGCCGCCGACCGTCCGGGCCGCCTCCGCGAGGATCCGGCTGGCCTGAATGCCCGCTTGGTGGAGGTCGGAGGAGAGCGCGGAGGCGAGGAGGGCCTTGCCCTTGTGTTCGGCGCCCAGGACCACGATGGCGGGGCCGCGGCCGAGTCGTGCGAGGGTGTCAGCGGCGAGGCCGCGCAGTTCGTCCGGGGCGACGCCAGTGATGAGTCGGACGACCAGCTGCCCGTGTCCGGTCGGCTGGGCATGGGCGGTGAGCTGTCCGGCCTGGTGACGCAGTTCCTCAGCCCGAAGCCGGGACAGCTTCTCCTGCGCGACCGCCAGCGCTTCCAGGCGTTTGTGCAGGGCTCCGGGGGCCTCGGTGGGGCGGGTGCCGAGCAGGCTGGCGAGCTCGCCCAGCAGCCGCCGTTCGGTGTCCAGGTGGCGGAGGCTGCTGTGGCCGGTGAGCGCTTCGACGCGGCGGAGGTTGGAGCCGATCGAGGACTCGGACAGCAGACGGAAGGCGCCGACCTGGGAGCCGTGGGCGACGTGGGTGCCGCCGCAGAGCTCGCGGGAGAAGTCGCCGATGTCGACGATGCGGACCCGTTCGCCGTACTTCTCTCCGAACAGCGCGATGGCGCCCGCGGCTTCGGCCTCGGCACGGTCGGCGTGCCAGGCCCGCACTTGAGGGTCATCGAGGACGTGGCCGTTGACGGCCTGCTCGATCTGGTGGAGCTGGTCGGGAGTGAGGGCGGTGAAGTGCGCAAAGTCGAAGCGGAGCCGGTCGGGCTCGACCAGGGAGCCCTGCTGCCGGGCATGATCGCCCAGGGTGGCCATGACGACGGCGTGCAGGATGTGGGTGGCCGAGTGCGAGCGCATCAGTCCGGCCCGCCGCTCTGCGTCCACGACCGCTTCGCCAGTGGCGCCCGTGCGGAGTTCGCCTTCGATGACGCGGGCGGAGTGGACGCGGAAGCCTTCCAGCCCGTAGCGGGTGTCCGTGATCCGCAGGACGGTGCCGTCGCTCATGGTCAGGGTGCCGGTGTCGCCGATCTGCCCGCCGGCCTCGGCATAGAACGGCGACCGGTCCAGTACCAGCTCGACCTCGCTGCCCGCGCCGACGGACGGGACGACGCTGCCGCCGGAGATGAGGCCGGTGACGGTGGCCTCGGCGGTCAGGTGCTCATAGCCGAGGAACTCGGTCCGCGCCAGGCCGCTGGCCAGCTCACGGTAGGTGTCCATCTTGCGTAGGGCCTCGCCAGTTTTGGCCTTGCCGCCGGCCTTCGCGCGCTTCTTTTGCTCGTCCAGCAGCGCGGCGAACCTCTCCTCGTCGACGGTCAGGCCGGCCTCGCGGGCCACCTCGACCGTCAGCTCCAGGGGGAAGCCGTAGGTGTCGGCGAGTTCGAAGGCTGTCTCGCCGGGCAGAGTGGCCGACCGCTTCTCGCGGGTGTGCGTGATCGCGGCGTCCAGAAGGCGGGTGCCTTGGGTGAGGGTGCGGGTGAAGGACTCTTCCTCGGCGGTGACGACCTGCTCGATGAGGGCGGCCTGGCCCGTCAGCTCGGGCCATACGGTGCCGAGGTTGTCGATGACGCTGGCGGTGGTGGTGGGCAGGACGGGCCCGTCGATGCCCAGGCGGCGGGCATGGCGGATCGCGCGGCGCATCAGGCGCCGCAGGATGTAGCCGCGGCCGTCCTTGGCGGGCAGGACGCCGTCGGCGATGAGGAAGGCGATGGAGCGGGCGTGCTCGGTGACGACCTGGAAGGACACCTTCTCTTCGCCCTCGCTGGGGGCCTCGCGGCCGGCGAGGTCCTGGACGGTACGGAAGGTGGGCAGCAGCAGGTCGGTGGTGCAGACGTTCTGGGCGTCTTGGAGGATCGCGGCGAGCCGGTCCAGGCCCAGGCCGGTGTCGATGCTCTTGTTGGTGAGCTCGCCGAGGATGGGGAAGTTGCCCTTCTTGTCGCCTTCACCGCGCTGGAACTGCATGAAGACCAGGTTCCAGATCTCGACGTAGCGTTCGCCGTCGATGGCGGGGCCGCCTTCCTTGCCGAAGGCGGGGCCGCGGTCGTAGTTGACCTCCGAACATGGGCCGCAGGGGCCCGGGACGCCCATGGACCAGTAGTTGTCCTCCATCCCCAGGCGCTGGATGCGGGAGGCGGGGACGCCGATGCGGCGCCAAAGGTGCTCGGCCTCGTCGTCGTCCTCGAAGACGGTGATCCAGAGCTTGTCCTCCTCCAGCCCATAGCCCTGGGTGAGGAGTTCCCAGGCGAAGGCGATCGCGTCTTCCTTGAAGTAGTCGCCGAAGGAGAAGTTGCCCATCATCTCGAAGAACGTCGCGTGCCGATTGGTGCGGCCGACGTTGTCGATGTCCGAGGTCCGCGCGCACTTCTGGATGCTGGTCGCGCGGGTGAACGGCGGGATGGTCTCGCCCAGGAAGTAGGGCTTGAACTGGTTCATCCCGGCGTTCGCCAGCAGCAGGGTGGGGTCGTCCGGGATCAGCGGACTGGACGGCACCACCTGGTGGCCGCGGGAGATGAAGAAGTCGGTGAACGTCTTGCGAATCTGCGTCGAGCGCATGGCGGCATGGCCTCACGAAAGAGTCGTGGAAGGTGGGGGAAGATCACACGCCGAGCCGGGCCGAGAACAGGGACTGAGAGGGTTCTCAGTTCTCCAGCTCGACGCAGATAGCTCGCGCCCCCACGGTGTAAACCATGACTCCAGATCCGTTGATCACATCGGTGCCGCAGCAGACCACCATGCACTGGATGGTCTGCCGCAGCACCGACTGTAGCGGGTCCGGCGTCAAGATCGCTTAGAGTGCGGTGGCCGACACCGGGAGTGGAGCCCGACCGGCCGGGACCAGGTCAAGCAGGCCGGGGCCGATCTGAGCCGAGTCGGTCAGCACCACCGGGCATCCGGCCGCCGCGAGCGCGTCGGGCCCGGCATAGCCCCAGCCAGCCCCGACGAAGGCGACGCCGGCCTCGAAGGCAGCCGCCCGGTCGGTGAAGGTGTCACCGACGAACACCGCGTCGCGTGGAGCCGCGGCGAGGTGGGCCAGAGCCAGGAAGATCCCGTCCGGGGCCGGCTTGGGCTCGGCGTCCTCGCGGCAGACGGTCACATCCAGCAGGTCCAGGACCGCCGGGGGCAGCAGCCACGGCAGCCGGCTGTGGGTCTGCAAGGTGACCAGGCCCGTCGCCATCCCGGTGTCCTTGAGGGCCATCAGCCCTTCCAGAACGCCGGGGAAGATCCGAGTGCCTGCGGCGGTAGCCAGTGCGACGTCCCACCACCGTTCGCAGAGCCCATCCGGGTCGGCGACGCCGAGGGCGGACAGCACCTCGACCCTGGGGGTCGTCGCGGCGCCTGGCGGCAGGTCGCACGCGGTGATCCGCCGCCCGAGGGCGGCGGTGGCGACCCCCGCCAGGGTTGCCAGCACCGCGTCCCGGCTGTCCAGCAGCACCCCGTCCAGGTCAAACAGCACCGCCCCCCTCACGACGCCGCCCCCGACGGGCCGGTCAGGTCGGCATCGGCCAGCAGCGGGTGCAGGGCGATGCCGTGCTCCTCCAGCAACAGCCGCCCGCCGAGGGGCCGTTCCAGCACGCAGAGCGCGTCGGTGACCGGCGCCCCGGCGACCCGCAGGATCCGGCTCATGGCCAGCAGCTGCCCGCCGGAACGGACCACGTCGTCGACCAGGACGACCCGGCGTCCCTCGATGCGGGCGCCCTCGATCTGCCGCTTGGAGCCGTAGCGCTTGGGCAGCCGCCTCAGGAACGCGGCCGGCAGCCCGGTCGCCGCCGACAGAGCGATGACCAGCGGAACCCCGCCGAGCTCGATCCCGGCCAACACCTCGGCGTCCTGGGGGACGAGGGCGGCCATGGCGTCGGCGACGTCGTGCAGCAGCTGCGGGTCGGCGGCCAGGCGGTACTCGTCGAAGTACCCGTCCAGCACCTGCCCGTCGGGCAGGGCGAACCTCCCGGTGACGCAGGCGGTGTCGGCGATCCTGCACGCCAGGATGCTCCTTGCGGTGGCGGTCACGCGTCCGCCCCCTTCTCATCGGTCAAGGTGTGGAGCCGGGCGGCGAACGCGGACGCCGACGCGACCTGGCCAAGGAAGCCCAGCGGCCGGGTGGGCGTCTCGAACAGCCACTTCTCCCGTCGCAGGAAGGCCAGCAGCCCAAGCGCGGTGGGGCCTGTGATCCAGACGGGGACGGGGCGGATGTTGCCCGCGTAGTAGAGGGCGGCAGCCAACTCGTGCAGGGTGCCGACCCCGCCGCCCATCGCGACCACCAGATCCGCCGTGTCCAGATAGTGGTTGAGGCGGGCGCCGACGTCGGGCAGGTGAACCTCATCAGTGATGTGCGGGTTGAACTCGCCCCACTCGGCGTGCTTGTCGGCCAGGGTGACGGCGGTGACCATGCCGCCCTTGGAGGCCGCCCCGCGGGCAGCCGCTTCCATCAGCCCGTTGTAGCCGCCGTGCAGGAGAGCGAACCCGGCCCCGGCCAGAGCCATGCCGACCTCCTCGGCGAGCCGTTCCTCGTCCGCCGAGGCCGGGACGACGCCACCGAAGAACACCGCTGTCCTCGCCCGGCGGATCTGGGGCATCACGCCAGCTCCAGGTAGGTGCGGTAGGCGATGATCGCGTCCGCCAAGCCGTCCAGCGCGTTGGGGCAGGCCCGCTCAACCAGGGCGAGCACCCGGTCCAAGGCGGCCTCGACATCGGCGGCTTCAGGGACGGCCGGGGAGGTGATCGCCGCATCCAGGTCGGCCAGGCAGGCCCGGCCGATCGGGGTTAGCGCGATCTCCTCCCGCAGCTGATACCAGCCCCAGAACCGGGACGTCGGCGCGAGGGCCGTCTTGATCAGGTCCTTCGTCGCGGTGTGCAGCATGTGCCACTCGGCGTAGGCGATGAACCGCTGACCGCGCTGGATGCGCTTGTGCAGCAGCACCGCCAGCACCAGGTGCTCGATCAGCAGCTCGGTGCACGACCTCGGCCGCCGAAGCAGCCCGGTGATGTGGGAGCGGGCCTGCTCGATCTCGGCGGTGGTGATCTCGGCTGGTGGGCGGTCCAGCAGCACCTTCCCGGCGATCTTCCGGCGGACGCTGGTGATCTGCGAGGCGGGGGCGAGGTAGAGGTCGACCTGCTGGAGCTTGCCCTGATGCTGGATGAGGAAGACGAACCCGATGCCGCCCAGGTCCGCGACGATGGTGTCGCGCCAGCCGGGCAGCAGAGCCCCGCCCGCGACCGTCATCAGGTCGTTCAGGGCTGTGGTGAAAGCGGGCAGGTCACGGTCGTGGACGCCGACGAGGAAGTCCACGTCGGAGAGGCGGTCGGCGGTGCCGGAGGCGAGCGAGCCGCGGACCAGCAGGTGGGTGACGGCCGGAGCTGCGGACAGCAACTCGGCGATGCGGGTCAACAGCGGCAGCTGGGTGGGCCGGTTGGCCTCGGTCAGTTCGGCCAGCTGCAGCTCGGCCGGAGCCGGGGCCATCGTTGCGGTGGGCATGCGCGAAGTCCTTCCAGGGCTCGGGGGTCGTGCGGCGTCAGGAGGCGAGGGCGAGGAGCTTAGATTTCGCCGCCGTCCAGCGGCGGCTGGCCTCGGCGTCGCCGCGGCAGGTGTGCAGGTCAGCGATCAGGTCGTAGGCGACGCCCGCAGGCAAGGCGAAGGAGTAGAACAACCGCAGCAGCAGCCTTTCGGCAGCGTCGGTGTAGCCGAGGTCGGCCAGGCGCCGGGCGGCGGCGAACCGCTCGGCCAGCACCGCCTCCGTTGCCAGCGGCAGCCGCTCGGCGGCCGCGGGTGCGTCGGCCCGTGTGGCCAGGCGGTCGTAGGCGTCATCCGCGTAGACGTCCGCGATCAGGTGGATCCGGTCCGGGCCCAGCAGGTTGCAGACCCCGTGTACGTAGGTCGGGGTCAGCCGCCAAATCCGCCCGCCTGCCATGTGGACCTTGGTCCCGCCGGTCACGAGAAACGCCGAGGAGTTGGTGTGCAGCGGGATGTGCAGCCGGTGGCGTTCGGCCTGGTCAAGCTCGTCGTAGTCGCGGTGTTCCCAGAGGAACGCGTTCGCCTCCAGACGGGCGAGCCGAACCCACATGTAGGACAGACCCAGCTCGGTCAGCAGACCAGCCGTGGCAGGCATGTGCTCCAGCAGGGCGGTGGAGCGGGCGGTGCAGTCGCCGATCTTCACGTCCGCGGCCTCGCCGGAGGCATTCATCAGCGACGTGGTCCACCAGCCGCCGGACTGGAACTCGCTGTACTCGGCCTTCCAGGGCGCCGGGGCGGTCAGGGCCTCGTGCCGCATCCGCTCGATCAACTGCCCGTCCAGCCGGTCCAGCTGGGCGACCTGCCCGGACAAGGAAGCGGTCGATGCTTCGTCCATGGGGAATCCCTCTCGTTCTCCCGCCCTGGGCAGACGCCCCGGGCGTGTGGATAGGGGGAGGCGCGACGCGTCCGGCCTGATGCCCTCGTCTCATCTCCGGGGGAGCCGTCGAATGTCCAGGGCCGTCGGCCGGACGCGGCGCCTTCTTCAGAGTGATCCGGCGGCGTTGTCGCAGGTAGTGAGAGGTAGCCGCCCCCAGCGGGCGGTGTGGCCGCCCACTGGGGGCGGCAGGTCCGCCCTCGTAAAAGGGTTTGACCGTGTGCCAGGGCAGGCAGGCAATCGTTGGTCACCAGCAGCGGCGCAACCAGCGCTGCCTCGCGGGAGAGGCAACCGGTGAAATCCCAGATGCAGCAAGCCAGAGCGGTCCACGACGTTTCCTGCGGGAAGGCTCTGCGGGAACGTGCCCTGGGCCGGGCCGGCTCTCCCGACCCCGTGCCGGCGGCCCTGACTGCCGAGATCGCCGCCAAGATCGCCGACCACTGCGGCCATCGGCGCCTCAAGTGCCGCCGTCTGGCCATGGGCTGGACCGTCGCCCAAGCCGTCGCCGCCGCCCACCAGCTCGTCGAGGACGAACACCTCGCCAAGGTCGGGATGTCCGAGCGCTCCTGGAAGGACTGGGAGGCAGGGGCCCTGCCCAGCCCTGACTACCAGGATCTGCTGTGCCGTCTGTTCACCACCAGCCCGGTCGGGTTGGGCTTCGCCCGCGACTATTCACCCGCCCCCGCAGCGGACGAGAACGCTCCGCTTTGGAGCGGGGACGGGCCCGGTGGAACACTTTCCGAAGGGGATGTGGCCCGGACCGATGCGTGCTTGGCGGAGGTGGAGGCAACGAAGCGTCGCGACGCGGTGAAGCTCGCCGGACTGGCCATGGCCGCCCCGGCCGCCGCAGCACAGATCCTGGAACAGGCCGCCGCCGAGGCCATGGAGTTCACCCAGCAGGCGGAAGCGACCTCGCTCGGCTCGGGAACCCTGGATCACCTCGACCTCGCGGTCACCGAGTTCAACCGCGCGTACTCGCTCACGCCACCCAGAGCACTCTTCGACGCGATGATGGACTACCGGCGCAAGGTCAACCGGCTGCTGAAGGCCAAGCACACCCACAGCCAAGCACGCGAACTGCTGGCGTTCGCCGGATGGCTGTCCGAGCTCCTGGCCTGGCTCGCCCACGACCTCGGAGACGCCCGCACCGGTCTGGCGTTCGCCACCGACGCATTCGTCCACGGCCAGCAGGCCGGACACGGCCAGCTGTGCGCGTGGGCGATGGACGCCGCCGCCTCCATCAACCTCTATGAACAACGGCCCGCCAAGGCCCGCGAAGCCGCCCTCAAGGGCCTCACCGAAGCCCCGGCCGACCATCCACTGACCGTGCGGCTGCATGCCCAGGCCGCCCGCGCTGCTGCCGCCGCCGGCGACGCCGAAGGCTTCACCACCGCCTTCCAGGCCGCCGAGAACGTCCACCGGCTCCTGCCGCCCCGCTCACCCCGCCGCTTCGGCATGGATGTCCTGCCGCTGGCGGACTATGCGCTCACCTCGTATCCGGCGACCTCGTTCATCTGGCTCGGCCAGGCTGAACAGGCCCGTAAACACGCCGAACACGCGCTCGCGACCTATGAGGCGGCCCCCGCGGCGTCCCGCTCGCCCAGCCGAGAAGCGATCGCCCGCATCGACCTCGCCCTCGCCCATGCCCAGCTCGGCGACCCCGACGACGCCGTCACCCTCGGCCACCAGGCCCTGGACTCCGCCCGCGTCGTCGACTCAGTCCGGAACCGGGCCGGCGACCTCACCACCTTCCTGACCCGCCGCTATCCCCGCCAGACTGCCGTCGAGAGCCTGCGCGAACGGCTGGCCAACGTCGAGGCAGCAGCCCGCCCAGCCCTGCCCGCAGCACCAACTGGAGCATGAAGGACACCGCGATGGCCACCCAGCAACCGCAGCCCGCCGCGTACTCCCTCAACATCCGCAAGCCGTACTTCGACCTGATCGCCAGCGGCGCCAAGACCATCGAGGTCCGCGTCGGCTACCCCAAGATCCGCAAGATCGCCGCAGGAGACACCCTGCGGATCAGCTGCGGCGACGACACCCTGACAACTCGCATCGCCCAGGTCAACGAGTACGAGTCCTTCAAGGCGATGCTCGATGCGGAGGACCCGGCCGCGATCGGCGGCCCGGAGATGACCCACGACGAACTCGTGGCCGCGATCCGCGACATCTACCCACCCGAGAAAGAAGCCCTCGGCGTCTTCGCCCTCCACCTCACCCTCACGCAGGCCGGCGCCTCACCGGGCTGATCGATTTGATCACCTTGCCGCCATAGTCCGTCACGCTGGACACCCCGTGGCCGGCCCGAAATCCGCGAGCTTTACCGCGCAGCCACCGCCCGGCACGGCGCCGCACGGACCACCAGCGGCCTGCGCGCTGCCCAAGCTCTACCAGCCCGTGCCGGGCCTACGGGGTGCTCTCGACGCCACCGCGGTGGCCACCGACTTCACCCAGCCCGCCACGGTGGCACGGGACCTTGAACGGCTGTGGACCCCCGGTGTGCTGCCCGCCGTGCGGGAAGCGGGGTATGCCAATGCCGCCCGCTACCCGCTCTCGGCCACCGTCCGCGCACTGCACACCCTCGGCCGGCGGTCAGGTGTTGAGCCCGTGCCGCACCAGCAACCAACCCGGCTGCGTCACTACGCTGGCCGGCGGGACAGCCGCCGCGAGGGAGACCATGATCGACCGCATCGAAGCACTGCTGGACGAAGGCGTCCGCGACAAGGTCTATCCCGGCGCCGTCTGGGCTGTCGGCGACAGCGCCGGTGTCCGAGCAAGCGGCGCCACCGGGGTCCTGGACCCGGACGAGCCCGGGGACCGGATGCAGCCCGCCACCGTCTTCGACGCCGCAAGCCTCACCAAGATCCTCGCGGTCTGGTCCTCCATCGGAGCCTTCTGGGAGGACAGCGCCCTCGACCTCGACCAGCCACTGGGCAGCTTCTGGCCCGAAGTGGAAGGCCGCCCGCTCGGGCACGTCACCGCCCGGCAGCTACTGACCCACACTGCCGGCGTTCCGCTGCGGGCCCAGTTGAAGAACCTCTACGGCACCGACCCGCAGGCCATCCGCCGCGGGGTACTGCACGAGGAACTGCACCGGCCGCCCGGCGAAGCCGTCGAGTACACCGACCGGGCCGCCCTCATCCTCGGCTACCTCACCGAACACCTCTCCGGCCAACCCCTGGACCAGATCGCCGCCGCCCGGACCTGGCAACCGCTCGGAATGAGCTCCACTTGCTTCGGCCCGCTGCCCGACCCGGTCGCCGCCCGCTGCGCCCCCACCGAACTCGACCCGGAGACTGACACCCACCTCAAGGGCACAGCCCACGACTTCTCCGCTCGCCTACTGGGCGGCGTGTGCGGCATCGCCGGCGCCTTCACCACCCTCGACGATCTCACCCGCTTCCTGCGGTACATGCTGGACCCTGCCACAGCCCCCACCGCGGCCGGTTTCGGGTCCGAGTGGACCGCCTACTCCCTGACCATGCAGACCAATGGTCTGGAGCCCGCCCGCGGCCTGTTCTGGCACCCCGCACCCGGAACGAACGACGAACGGGACGTCTGGGTGCACTACGGGTTCACCGGCACCGGCATGTGGATCTCACCCGCCAACGACCGCTGGGCGGTCCTGCTGACCAACAAGCTCTACTACACCCGCGACCGCCAGCCCCTGACGGACATCCGCGACACCTTCCGCGAACTGGCCTTCGCCTGAAACGACGAGGGCGCCCCGGCGAAGGCCGGGGCACCCTCGTCGTCCAACTGCTGGAACAGCAGGGCCTGAGCCCAGAACGGAACGGCGGCGGGGTCAGCAGCCGACGGTGGTCCGCCGTGCGATCTCGGCGCGGTAGGTGCGCTTGCTGCCCAACAGCCGACTGCGGCACAGCGGGCAGAACGGTTGGCGCGGACCGGGAGGTCGTACGCCGTCGTGGACAAGGAGTTCGAGCAAGCCCCGGCGTGCTCACCAACATCTACGGGATCGCTGCCGAAAAGGTCCGGGTCGCCAGAGCACCACAGCGTGATCATTCTGGATCCCAGCGCTGTTAAGGCGCTCGCCGGCGGCCACAAATCGGTGAACCTTCTGGCCAGCAACATGGGCGAATACGCCCGGCGACCATCGGCCTCCGGGGTCCGTCCGCCCTGGAGCGTTTGACCACCACGCAAGGATTTCGGAGTGGCGGGCCCCTGCCGTAGTAGCCATTCAGTGTGGCAACTTGCCGGTGAGGCTCTGCCACCGGCTGCGGGCGGCGTCCAGTTCCGCGCGAGCGGCCTTACGTCGACGGTCGTGCTGATGGAGTGAGGTGGTGTGCTCGACGTGGAGGCGGGCGGCGTCCCGAGCGCCGGTATCGGCCTGGGCCTTCTGCAGCTCCTTCTCTGCCTGAGTCATCAACGCCTTCCGCTGGGCGCGGAAGGCGTTCTCCTCTGCCACGGCGTTCTCGATGCCCACGGCGAACCGGCGAACGTGTCCCTCCTCATGCGCTGCATGCGGGAACGACGTCAAACGGACGGTTCCGTCCGGCCGGGTGGCGTAGATGTGGTGCTCTTTCCGGTCTTGCTCGAAGCGGATCCGCAGGCCGGCTAGGGGGATCTCTTCGCCGGCGATCAGCAGTACATGCCGGTGGAGTGCCATCGGCCCGCGTTCCTCCACCAGCTCTCCTCGGCCGGGCTGGCGTAGCTGCTGGAGAGTCTTCTCCGCGCTGCGGATCCGTGCATCGAGGAGTGTCTGCGCGCGGTGTTCTTGCTCCTTTGCTGCCGTCACCCGGCGGTACGAACTGCTCTCCGCGTCCCGCCACTTCCTCCGAGCCGCAGCAAGGTGCTCGCGTTCTCCAGCGTTTTGAGCGCCGAAGGCGAAGCCCCACCCGCCCGGGAAGCTGTAGAGCCGCCACCCCACCCATATCGCGCTACCGATGAGGATCAGCAGCAATACGCGAACGACGTCCATCAAGCCCTCCCCGAGCAGCCGTGTCGTGCACCGTCCTACCGGGTGCGGCACCTTCAAGGAGCACGTTCGCGAAGATCAGGCTTACAGCTGCTGCACATGGTCTCCCGCCCTGCCCAGACCGAGGGCGCGTGGATGCGGACGTGAAGACGCTGCGGTGATCTCATCTACAAGGAAGATCGACTTTGATGAGCACCGCGCGGGTGTCCCTGGAGTGGGGCATGATGGGGTAACTCGGGGCGGCGGGCACTATATCGACACAGCGTCATTTGCGCCCGCTCATCGCAAATCTCGACTGTCGAAGCCTATCGGTGTGGGAAAATCCCGCACCCGTCCGCAGCTTCATGGCGGGCGACGTTGCTTTCGTGTAGCCGATGAACCTCAAACCCGCTTTCGTGACGAACTCGTCGCTCTCTGTGCATGCGAGGGGTTAGGGTCGGGCATGCGAGAGGGCCCTGTGGCGGCGTCCAACCATTCCGCAGGGCCCTCTTGCGTTCACATACGACTACGAAGCAAGGAGTGCGAGTGCACCCTCGTCCGTGTCCCGCCGGTCTGACCAGCGGATTCGAAATTAGCATGCGCCGTTCGCCCGAGCGCCAAACTCCCGACCTTGTCGACACGACTGTCAACATCGGCGCTGGAGCGTTCGTGGCCGTGGCCTCACTGGGACTCGTCCTCATCTACGGGCCGGCAGCAACACCAGCGGTGGCGGTCCTGGCCCCGCTCGCCTACGTGGCAAACCGTTCCTACCTCCGCCATCGCCTGCTGCGCCGAAACTAAAGCCCCTTCAAACCCGGTCCGTCTCGCCGCCGCACCGGCCGGGGCGGACCGGTCCGGCCCAAGCCCGGCCCTTTCGTGCGGGCCGTTTCGTGATGCGCCTGGGCGAGATATTCGCTGCCCGCACGTCACGAAAGCACCCTGCTGATGAACACAGTCGACGTGTTCACGCATACCTGTTCTCACACGGATAGTTCATGAGGAAGAACGAGCGACCCCTCCGCTGCCAACGATGCCAGCGCACCTTCCCCCGGCCCCACGCCACCGGCCGCATCCCTCGCTACTGCAGTGGTAGCTGCCGTAGCGCCAGCTACCGCCGCCGCACCTCTGCCCCCTCCCGCCCGCGGTCCTACAACACCGCGTCGGTACGTCTTTCCCGGGCCGTGCTGCGCAAGGCCCAGGCGATGGCCCACAGAGCTCAGCGTCCGGTGCCGGCCCTTCCGCTGGAGGTCCTGCAGCTCTGCGTCACCCTGCGGCGCGACCTGGACGACCTCACCGCCGTCGCCGTACGCCAAGCCCTTGCCGATGGCGCCATCTGGAAGGACATCGCCAAGGTGATGGGAGCAGCTGAGAGCACCTTGAAAAACAACTACTCGCTGGACAAGGTCGACAAGATACTCAAGGCCCGCGTGCAACGCGGCCCGGCCCGGTCCCGCCCGCCCGCAGCATCCAAAGACGCTGGTAGCGCTGCCTCTTCACGTGCGCGCGTGCAAGGCGTGCTTCCGGGGCAGGCCGGCCACCCACTCTCGTGCGCGCTGTCTCATCTGCGGCGCACCAGCCAATCCAGCGTAGGCAGCCTCGCCTACCTCACCGGGGTCTCAGCCTCTTACATCTACCGGATCACCTCCGGAGAGAGGACACCCACCTGGGAAGTGACCAGGCGTTTCGCCCTCGCCTGCGAGGCCGAACCGGAGGACCTGATGTTCCTGTGGAACAGGGCCCACCTGCTGCAGACCCCACTCGCCCGCAGCTACACAGAGGCGATCCACACCCTCCAATCGGCCCTCCGTGGCCTGCATCTGGCCGCGTCCAGCCCTGACCTCGCGCGTGTGCGGAAGTCGGCGCACCTGACGGCCCGCGCAGCCGAGGCTCTCCTTTCCGCCTCCGACGCTCCTGTTGTCGACTGCTACCTGCGTTGGCCGGTGGTCAGGGACCTGACGACCGCACTGCAGGGAGACCCGCAGGCGATCCGGCCACTGTGGGAACGCGTCAAAGCCCTGTCGGCGACCGACGCTCCCGACGACGAGGGGCCGTCCTGGCCGGCGGCCGCCTTCGGCTAGCCCACTCCACCCACGCAGACTCCGCACTGAAGCACCCCTGGGGGAAATCCATGCCGCCCGCCTCACTCACCGCCGACGGCTTCGTCTCGCACACCACCCCCGTGCATCCCCCGGTCGGCGAGCAGACCATCACCGTGGTCCTGCCCGCCGACTTCGCGGCGTTCTGCCAGCTGCACCACGAGGCCTACCAACTCTTCGCCCAGCACCTTCTCGCCGACCACGAAACCGCCTCCGACGCCGTGCAGCGCGCCCTGGGTGATCTGGCCGCCTCGTGGACCCAGGCGCTTGCCGGCCACCGCACCAATGCCATCGCCTGGGAAGCCCTCACCCACCGCATTCAGCGCGCTCACACCCCCGCCAACACACCCGCAAGCGCCCTCTACGCCCTCGTCCCCGCGGCGGAGGCCGACGCTGCCGTCCTGCACCGCATCATGGGACTGAGCGTCATTGCCACCGCCGACACCCTCGGCATCGAAAACGCCACCGTCACCTCCCTGCTAGCCACCTTCGATCGCCGACTGGCTGCAACAAAGGCCGGGGCGCTCCGCGCATGTTGGCGCGCAGCGTCACACCGAAGCGCTGATCACGTCAGTCGCCGCACCGGCAGGAGCTGACTGCAGGCGGCACGGCCACCCGGAGGACCCGACGTCCTGCGGAAGGCCGCCGGCTGAACCGCCCCCGCCGGAACAGACGTCCACGGAGCGCTCGGGTCCCCACGGTGCCCTGGGCTGGGCCACGATGGGCTGACCGCAGTGTTCTGCACCACCGGCGTGGTCCTCACGCTGACCGGCCACGACGGGGCGGGCATCGCCCTCATCAGCGTCTGCTCCCTGGGACGAGGCGTTGACGCCCGGAAGTAGGGCGCGGTCGCGGGCCTCTGCCGCCGGCCTCCTCCGCCTCCGGCGGGGGAGGCCGGCCTCCCTGAGACTCCGGCCTAAGGGCTGTGGCTCTGTTCACGTCGCAGCGCCGGTCAGCCCTCGTACTCGTCTGCTTCTCGTGCCAGCCGCTCATCCAGGTCCCCGGCCCACTGCTGCGCCCAGGTTCTCAGGGCTGTGATGGCAGCGTCGGTCAGGCCATAGGCGGCGAATTCCTCGTCGTCATACCACTCAGCACCGGTCAAGCGGTCACGCAGGTCGTCGAGACGGAACGCGTCGCGTCCGTGACGCTGGCCAAGCCGTTCGAGTTCCGGCAGGGTGCGATGTTCGGCCGCGGCGTGGACGTCGATGAGGTCCCGTACGGCGCCGCGATCAGCCAGGGCGCGAACCTTGGTACCGATGACGTCGTCGAGTGAAAGAACCGGGCCGTACTCGGTATCGCGTGGCGGTGACCAGAGGTTTTCCTTGAGGATGTCGACTTCGCAGGCTGCGCCGTCGGCGTCGGTGGCCACGAGGCGGGCGGAGAGCGGGTCGGTGCTGATCACCGTGACGTGCCAACCCAGCTCGGACAGTCCCTGCTGGAGGTCGCGGGCAATGTCGGCCATAGGGGCGGGGTTCTCGGTAGCGACATCGAGGTCCTGGCTGAGGCGGCTGACCAGCCCATGGGCCTGCACCGCGTAGCCGCCGGTGATGACCAAGGGGTAGGGACTGCCGATGGCGAGGACGTCGGCCAAGAGCCGGCGGTGGAGTGCGCTGAGGTTCACGCGGCTGCGGAAGTCCTGCGGGCCAGGGCCGGGAACGCGGCCTCCCACACCTCGCGGATGTGCCGACTGACCAGCGTGCGGAGCACGGGCCACAGCGAGAGCAGCAGGCCCTGGTCGAGCAGGGTGGTCAGGTCGTGGCGCTGGCCCTCGGCGAGGACGGTGCGGTAGTAGCTCATGCGCTGGCGTGGCTGGTCGAGGTTGTAGGTGCGCAGGCCGGACCAGGCAACGTGCAGAGGCAGTTCGACGCGACCGTGCGTGGGGCCGGCGAGGTCCCCGAGGGAGGCCGGCAGACGGTCGGCATACCTCTGACGCAGCACGTCGGCGGTGGACGGTGCGTCGGTGGTGGGTGAGGACTGCGAGGCCATGGAGCGATTATCCCCCTACCGGATTGCTGACGGGTACTACTTTGCCTGCTTGCCGGAGATCCGCCGCACCCGAACCCCGCGCTCCTCACGCGAGTCGAATGTGACTGGTGCGACCCGCCACCCGACATTCGAATACACATCCGGGTCACGCGTTAAGATCAAGCCACGATGGCCGATAAGTTCGATTTCCCTCAGGACCTGGTGGATGCCCAGGCACAGCTGTACACGGTCCAGGCAGAGCTGTCCGCGTTGTACAAGCGCCTGCCGTGGTCGGTGGAGCCCCTGCCGGGCTGGACGCACACCAAGGAAGACGGTCGCTACTACGAGTCGAAGCGCCCGGACTCCCCAGGCTGGACCGACGAAGAAAAGCAACAGGTCAACGACCTGCGGGCCCGCCAGATGGAACTCGTCACCCATATCTTCGCCCACCCCTTCTGGGCCTCGTGCGAAGACCCCGTCACGGCGCGCACGGCACTCAAGCACGTCGTCCCGACGGACAGCGCGGAACCGTAATGGACGATGAGGGCAACTTCGCACTCGACGCCGAGGCCCCGCGGGCCGAGGTCACGCTTCCAGATGGGCAGCATCTGCAGGCGGTGGTCCTGCGCCGACGCCTCGACCGCTCGGGTACCTGGTGGTACGACCTCGCCGTGGAGCTGCCCGACAGGGTCGACGACCGCCGCCGCGGGCCCTCCTTGGGAAGCCGCACAGTCACCTTCTGCGCCCCGTTTCCCCTGGTCCAGCCCATACCAGGGGTCAGCTACGCCAGCCTCGACCTCCCACCACCCGAGGAGCGCAAGAGGTGGCGCCTCTCCCCGCCGACACGAGCCGGCTGGGCCGACGCATGCCTCCACCGTCCAGACTGTGCCCAGGCGGGGTCGACGGGCGGACTGGTGACAGACGAGGAAGCGCTTGCTGCGCTGGCAGGCCACGACATGGTCACCCTGCCGTGTCCGGTCTGCAGACCGGACACTGTCCTGCAGCACCGGCGCTGAGACGCACCTGCACGTGCCCTGGCGGAAACGGACCACCAGCAGCTGGGGTCCGCCGCCTTCCCCGGCAGGTGGCTACCGCGAGCGCCGGCCAAGGGTGGGCAGCCCTCCAGAAACCGTCCGCAAGCTCACCGAGCGATCCCGGTCGTCCACTTTCCGGGGGGCGGTGCGAGCAGCCTGAGCTTGTTGCACTTGAGCGGCAACAAGCTTCTTCTGCTCGATGACCTTCTCGTGGCGGTTGAGTGTTTCCACCACCAGGTCGATGAGGCGACGCGATGCGCCGGGCGAGCGGGACCCTTCGACCACGACTCCTCTGTCCCGGTTCCGGGTCAGCACGAGTTGCCCCGGGGCGTACGGCGGATCGGGAACATCGACTCGAAATCCCTGCCCGGCGTGCAACGCCCCCAGAACGGACTCAAGGCCGTCCACGCTCCGTGGCAGCTTGACCTCGGTCACGTTCCACTTCGTGTGGCAGAAAAGCGAGGCGGCCATGATCCGGTCGCCGTCACAGCGATGATAGATCGTGATCAGGGGCCAGGGACGGCCCCCTCCCATGCGATATCTCATGCCCCCAATCTCCTACAGATTCAAGGGCGTTGGTAGAGATTGGGAGATCCGGGCTTCGGCGGTTCACCGCCGGGATCGGCGCGCGGCCTGGACACTTTCCTCCAGAGCGGCGAGAAGGTCGAGAGCCGGCTGCGGCTGTGACAGTTCTGCGATTTGGCCGCCTTCGACCTTTGCCGCCACCAGCTGCCGAAGCGCGTCTCCGTATTCGTCCCGTAGCCGGCGCGTCTCGACCCCGGTGAGTTCGGTCAACAGCAGCTCGGCGAGCTGCAGCTCCCGGTCGGTGACGGGTGTCGAGGGCGCCAGGTCGCCGGGGGCCCGGACCTCGTCCTGCCACAGGAGCTGCTGCAGGACGAGCACCCCGTGCCGCGGCCGCAGCACCGACAGCCTCTCGCGGCGGCGGATCGCCATTTTGCAGACACCGACGTAGCCGGTGCGTGCCAGGGCCTCGGTCAACAAGACGTACGGCCGGCTGGCCGCGGCGCCGTCAGCGACCGCGTAGTAGGCCTTGCCATAGCTGATCGGATCTATGTCGTCGCTCGGGACGAAGCCGAGCACCTCCGCCACTCGCCTGCTCGGCAGAGGAAGACGCTCAAGATCTGCATCCGAGATCGGGACCAGCCGGCCATCCGGCAGCTCGACCGCTCGCCCGACATCCGAATAGGGGATCTCCTGCCCGTCCATCTCGCAGACACGTTTGTGCCGCACGCGCCCGCCATCGGCGGTGTGGATTTCTCTGAACCGGCTGTGATGTTCCTCAGTCGCTGCCGTCAGTCGCACAGGCAGGACCACCATGCCGAAGGCGATGACCCCTCGCCATACGGTCTGCGCCGGTTGGCGTGCTTCCATGCCACCAGCCTCCGGCTGCCGGTCACGGATTGCACTGCGGGGGTACTCCACCAGCCCCTGCAGGGCCCGCCAGCGACCCGCGCGAGCTACATACGGGCGTGACCGCAGTGACGCCCTGCAACTTCGCCGCAGCGCCTTCTCGGCGTTGGCGTGCGCGTCCCGCTCGCGGGAACCGTGCGGCGGTACAAGTAATTCCGGTACTTTTACCCTTGACCTCTTTCTTTTGCGCAGAACGGCGGGAATGGTTCCGCGAGATACCTCGGTGTCAGCGTCAAGCAACAGCGCCCTGTTGGCGTGTTGGACAGAATCCGCAGGATTACGCCAAGCTCCGAAAATGTATCGAACGCGTTTTCCGTGGCTGCTATAAATGACAGCGCACTGACAGCCAGAGAAACGGGGAAGCATGAAGAAGAAGTTCATCGCTCTTGGCGCAACCGTCCCTGCCTTATTGGCGTTATCCGCCATACCGGCGAACTCGGCCGAAATATCTCCCCCCACGAAAGCAGCGTCCGCCAAGGCTGGCGGGGAGCAGGCGGCGATGGTGAAGCGGAACATCGGCTGCTACTACCGGGCCAACAATCCGGGCCACCTGACCGCCGGCGGCAAGACGGTCTGGGCCACGGTGCAGATCACGCGCTGCACCCCCAAGCCTCCGGACAAGTGCCACCTGGCCATCCACCTCGCCAACCCCGTCTACGACGTCGCGCACAAGGACGGCGGATGGACGAGTTGCAAGAAGATGACCCTCAAGGTCGGCTACCACTGCGCCGACCTCGTCAGTAAAAGGGAATTCCAAACCGTCGGCACTTTGGCCATGGTCTACCACGGCGCCCAGAACTCGGATGTGTTCACCAGCAAGAAGGTGACTCTCTACTGCCGCTGACGGTTTTGCCGGTGCACCGCGCGGCCGATCTTTCGATCGGCCGCGCGGCCGCGTTACCACGTTTCCAGAATGCGCTCTGCCGCCTGCACTTCCTCATCGCTGGAAAGAACGAGAAAGCAATTTCCTTCCGGGTCGGCGACGAGGGCAGAACCTACCTGGAGTTCTTCGTGGACATTCCATTTACGGTCAATGACTGCCGCTCCCAGGGAAATAAGGCGGGCGGTCTCTTCATCCAGCGTGGTTCCCTGCGCTGCCACGGACATGCACGGCTTGCGCTTGAGCTCTTCGCGCCCGGAGCCTTCGACGATATAGAGAAACTGGTCTGGGTGCTGGCCGAACCGGATGACCACACCGTCTTCCCCCGGGTCGACCGACGACTCCAGAGCGGCGCTCCAGAATCCGCCCAGAGCCACCGGGTCCGGCGACTCGATCACCACGGCTCGAAGGGAAACGCTCACAACTCTCCTCAGGATCATGCCCGCCACCAGGAATAGGGCGAGCTTGCCTCACACCGCGAACGCTCAACGAGCGGGGCGTACACGGTTACGCCGGGCCATCACCAAGCTGCGCCAGCGCTCACGGGTGTTGTCCACTCCGTCGATCCATCGGCTTGCTGAAGCCTCGCCGTCCGGGTCGGTAAGTCCGGCCATGAAGTGGGCGACGTCGACGTAGTACGCGTAGTAACCCACGCGGGTCTGCTCCCGCAGCCGGCCGATCGTCGCAGTCATCTCTTCCTGGTCATCACGGATGGCGTGGTGGAAGGCGAGCGCGAGTTCGAGCTTGGGGCGGGCGAAGGCGAGCCCCGAGGTATCGATCTCTGCTGCCAGGACTCGCGCTCGGTCGGCGAGTTCGGGGTCGCTTCCGGCATCCCGCAGCAGAGCAGCGATGCGGATGTCAAGTGTGGCCGCACGCAGGTCGACGGCGGCCAAGAGGCGTTCGGCGAGTTCGATCTCGTCGTCCGCGATATCGGGGTGTGCGAAGGCGAGGGTAAAGGCTCGCATGGCCTGGGACATGGCTGCCTCGCCTGCCTTGCCGTGCTCTTCGCCTTCCAGCCGTGCGTCCAGGAAGGACTGGGCTCCCTTGGCCATGTCTCCCTGGACCCACCACACGTCCCCTCGCACCCGGTGGTGACGTCCCTCCCACCCCAGGTGGGCCGCGGCTTCGAGCGCGGTGGGGAAGTCGCCGGCGAGTCGAGCCAGATGCGCAAGGCCGCGCCGAGCAGCCGGTGCGAGCCGGCCACCGCCGTCCACCACGTGCTGCATACCCTGGCGGGATGCCTCGGTCAGCCCGAGGTCCCGTTGTGCCTTGGCCAGGTAGTAGACAGCCAGGTCGTGCAGGACCGGGGGCAGCAGGCCGGAGGCGGTCACAACGGTGAGGCGCTCCGCGGTGCGACGGCGGTTCTCGTGCTGTCGGCGAGCAAGAGCGCTGAGGGTCTCCACCAGCGCCTCGGCGGGGGTCTGCAGTTCCTCGTGGCCGGGCTGTTCACGGGCGGGGGGCGCGAGGGGCTCCCAGATCGAGTCACCGACGTAAGCGAAGGTGGCCTCGGCCAGCCAGTCCAGGTCGAGGTGGAAGTCCCGGGCCAGCAGCAGCCCCTGGCGTAGGCAGCCGACGAGGAGCATGCGGCTGGGCGTGGTGGAGGTGTTCCACTGTTCCCCCAGCGCGTTGAACGCCCGCTGCGCGGCCTGTTGCCAGTCGCGCGGGGACCAGCGGTCGTCGGCCTGGTCGTCGGCGTTACGGATGGTGGAGCGGATGAGCGCGTGGAGGTAGAAGGGCCACAGCCCGAAGGCGTTGTGGTGGATGAAGGGACGTTCCGTCAGGCGTAGCGCGGCAGCTTCGTGCGCCATGCCTGCCGCCTGCGTCGCCAGCTTCAGGTCGAAGGCGTCCAGGAGACTGACCGACCGCAGCACGTGGCGTTCGTCGGCGGTCAGGTCGCTGAGGGTGCGTGCGATCAGAGACGGGAAGTCATGGTCGAAGTCGCTCGGCTGGGGAGACCTGCCGCTACGCCGGATCTCCAGGAACCTCATCACCGATAGATCGAGGTAGAGCGGAAGTCCGTGTGAGCGGCGTGTGATCGCTTCTCGGACGTCCTCGCCGATGAGGGGCTGCCCGTCACGGGAGAGCCGGCGGGTGAGGTAGTCGTCGCAGTCCTCGGGGGAGAAGTCACCGATCAGGATCTGCCGCCCCATCTCGCCGGCCCTGCCGTGGGCAGCGCGGGCGTAGGGGAGGTCGTGGACGACCAGGTCGGGCCAGGCTGCGCGCCCGGCCCAGTCCAGCTGTCCTTGAAGAGCTTCGTCGGCCCACTGCAGGCGGCTGCGGCCGGTGATGACGAAGAAGGCGTTGGGCATCAGCCACACGACGCGCTGCAGGAGACGTTCCAGGTCGCGGTGGGTGCGGTCGCCGGTGTCCTCGAAGGTGTCCAGCAAAATCACCGGCACTGCCGACTTGCCTATCGGCCGCTGTGTGAGCTCCCATGCCAGGAGGTGGGGGTAGTACGAGAGGGCATCCAGATCGGGCTCGGCCTCCAGAAGGTCGGCGAGCCGGGCACAGCCGGCCAGGGCGCGCACCGCTTGCCGGCGCTCGCGCAGGGCACGTACCAGTGCCCCGGTGACCTGGCCGACGGCCGACCCCACGGAGCCGGGGAGCAGCAGGGCTTGGGCGACGTCGCCGAGCGCGGACTGCATCTGCTGCGGCAGGGCTTTGCCGAACCGGGCAGCCAGCCCGCCGCGACGAAGGTAGTCCTCCAGGGCTTCTCCGGGGTGCTGGTGCTCCCAGTAGCGCCGCAGGGCCAGGTCGAAGGCGGGCAGGGGCTGGCCGAGGCCGGCAAGCGCGAGTCGGATGGTGAGGATGACGCGCTCGAAGTCGGTGCCGGCCGCGCGGGCCAGGTCGATCCGTACCGGCAGAATCGTCTGCTCTTCGGGCCAGGAAATCTCGCCCCACTGGGAAGGCAGGCCCTCGGTACTGGTCAGCGACGCTTCGATTTTGCGGGAGAGCGTCGACTTCCCAATGCCGCCCACCCCGTGAAAGACCAGCACATTGCGCCTAGGGGCCTCCAGGTCCTCGATGTCGAAGCCAGGATCGGCCACGTGCTGCAGGTGCTCGGTCAGCGCGGCCGCGAACGTTTGCCACTGGCCCTGCCGGTTTGTAAACGCCTCGTCCGCGCCCAGATGCCGGTCGTTCGAACTGAACAACGCGCGAAGATCCCGACCTGCCATGCCACCCCCCGAAGTGATCCCTGACGTCAACCTATGCCCCGCCGGCCGTTGTCCAGCAACTACATACGGTTCCGCGGATGGCTTCTGGCCATCCGCCCACACCGCGCCGGCTGCCGCCACCCGTGAGGCTCAGCCGTCGCGTGGTGTTCGCGCCGGCCAGGACGGTAGGACAATGACGAGTTCCCTTTCAAGATCAAAAAAGGAGGGTGGTCGCGTGTCCGACCCCAACGTCCCCGACTTCTCCGGGCTGGAGGGAGGCGAAGAGCAGCAGGCGTTCGATGCCGTCCGCGCCGTGGTGAGCTGGTACACCGCCCAAATCGCCGCCGAGCACAGGGCGCCAGTGACCGACGAGGCGCGCATGGAGCAGCTGAAGGCTGCCCGGCAGGCCGCTCTCGATGACCAGGCACAGCTGGCAACTGCCGATCCTGAGGAGGCGGCCCGCGTCGCGGCCGTCTACGCAGCCCGGCTCAAGGAGCTCACCGCCTCGTAGTCCAAGGTTTGTCGGGGGAGCGGCAGTGGCCACAGCGGCGGCTGCGGCCAGTCAATACGGGCTGGCTGCATCCGAGCGGGCATCAGCGGTCGGGCGAGCGCGACGATCTCGTCCAGCTCACGACGGTGCTGCGGCAGCGCCTTGCGCAGCGCTGCGTGCAGCGCGAGGAACTGGGCGGCCTCCTGCTCGGTGTACGGCCGCTGCCGCTCGGCCGTCAGCGCCCACAGCGCCCGCCGTCCACCTCCTTGCTCCTGACGCAGCAATGCCTGGCCATCCCGACGGATCACCGTCACGGCCGTGATCGCCGGATGGGAGGCGGCGAGCTGGACAACATCGGGGACGGCGCCAAAGCATCGGCCGTGACCGGCCTTCGTGGTGAACCGGGCCGGGAGGCCGAGCTGCTGGGCGCGGGCGTAGCGCAGCGCAGTCGCCAGACGGCTGTCGGCCTCCCTGACGGCCACGGCCACAAGTTCGACGAGGTAGCCGTCGGTTGCGAACGGCAACGCACTGGCCAGGAATTCCTCCGCGCCGCCAGGCGCGGCCTCCAGCAGCACGTCACCGCGTCGGGCGCGCACGGTCGCCTCGGCCCTGGCGTACCAGGCGCGGTAGTCGGCGCGGATTGCCGCGCCCGCACCCCGCGGATCGTCTGTCAGCAGTTGCAGGTAGTCGGGGTGGGCGGCCTTGAAGTCGTCGCCGACCAGCCGCGTCGTCCCCGGCCTCATCGCCCGTAGCACCATGGTGGCGAGCGCGGTCTTGTTCGCTCCGGGCTGTCCGACCACGTACACCGCTCGGGGGTCCTGCCGGGGCACGATGCCGCCGAGGAGCGGCGGTGCGATCAGCTCGTCGTAGATCCACTGGTGCTCTGCTTGAGACAGCCGGTGATAGTCGACACCGGGCGGCCCTTGCTTGGGCTGCGCGATGCGGCGGACGGGTTCGGCCAGCGCGGCGGCGCGCTCGGCATCCCGCTGTACGGCCAGGCGCCGGTCCTCGCAGTTGACTTCGCGGTGCAGACGCTGGTCGGTGCGAGCCAGGTTTCGACGGAAGACAGCTGTCTCCCGGGCGGTCCACGGCCGCCTTCTGTCGCAGGCAACCGCCCGATCGGCTGCGGGCTGCCGTCGCCATGCCCCGTCGATGAGCTCGTTGTCGTAGAGCACTGTGCCGTCCCGCCGGACGACGGTGATGCGGTCGGCCAACTGCTCGGCCTCGATGACCGCCAGGGTCTGCAGCATCTCTTTCGCGCATGCGTCGTGGTTCGTCCACGACACATAGCGGGGCTCCGCCAGGAAGCGATCCAGCAACCCTAGCTGGCTCCATGCTTCCGCGGTCGCTACTGCTACCAGCTCAACCTGGTGGCCGGACCGTCGGTACGCACTCGCTGACGCACGAAACTCGTCAGCATCGGCGAGTGCGGATTCGACCACTGCGTCGAACCCGCAGGACCGGACGTGTTGTTCAACGGCTGCCTGCCAGCGCCGAGTATCGGGCCGGAGCTGGGCCCCTGCTGTGCGGACGTCCGTAGCCAGCAGCTCGGTGTAGCGCCGATGCGCGGTCTTGTAGAGGTCTCGGCAGACTCGCACGGCGCCGCCACGACGGTCCAGCGCCGCCTGCACAAGATCGGCGACCTGGGTCTTTCCGGCGCCTGGCTGCCCGCCGACAATGACGACAACCGGTTTCTCCTGCTGCACGGCGTCCTTCGTGACAACCGGAAGGATCCCCCGCTGCAACGCGTCGCGGCTCTCCTGTTCGGACAGCGTGACCATCTCGACGCCCCGTTCTGACACCGCACCTCCCTACTACCGATCAAATGCAAATCTATGGATAAGTCTACCGCGCATTCGCGGTTAAATTCAAGGCTCAATCTGTGGTAGTGTCTTGACTGGAGGTGAAGCATGCCAAGCGAAGATGAGCTGTTCGCGGCGGTGGACGCGCTACTGGAGGGTGAGCCGGAGATGCCGCCCCCGGCAGAGCGTGCGCGACTGCGCGACGCAGCCGGCGTTTCGCAAGCCCGACTCGCGCAGGTGCTGCAGACGTCAACGCAGACGATCAAGAACTGGGAGGCAGGCCGCTCGGAGCCACGGCCGCCACGCCGCCAGGCGTACCAACGGCTGCTGGACGGCTGGGCGAACAAATACCCCAAGCCCGGCGACGCCGCAGCGCACGGCCCTGGAGAGCCTGGACGACACGCGGGCCCTGTCCGACCCGGCGGTCTCCACCCCGCCGCGGCGCCCGCGGCCCCTACCGCCCCGGAGCCGGTGGCGCCTACCTTCGCCGCACAGGAGACCGCGCAGACGGCATGGGGCCCCAACGGGCTGGCCGTCCAGGGGGAGTGGGGCCCGTGCATCCGCTGCGGCGTTCCCACGCCGTACCAGTCCACCGATGGCCGCCCTCTGCACGCCGGCGCCATGTGCCAGCCGCCGGCTGCCGCAACGGCCTCGCAGGCCGCCCAGCCGGCCTCCACCCCGGCGCCTGCGGCTCCAGCCTCGCCCGTACCGGCACCGGTGCCGACCCGTCCGCAGCGCCGCGCGAAGTCCGCCGCCCGCGCCCAGGCCGAGACCCACGCCATGATCACCCAAGCCGTCCACGAGGAACTGGAGCGCGCCGAAGGCGACACCGAGGCCGCACTGGCGTCGCTGATCAAGCGCGCCATCCCGGACGTCATGGCGATGTTCGAAGAGACCCGCGCGACCGCCCGCTACAAATTCACCGCCTATCCGGCGCTGCCGGACATCCTCAAGAAGCCCTCGAAGCGCGAGCCGGACCAGATCTGGGAGGCTCGACCCAACTTTCATCACCCCGACTTCTCCTTCAAGATCCCCGGGAGCATCCAGGTCACCGCCCTCGACGCCAACGCCGCCTACCTCAGTGCCCTCAAGTGCTGGTTGCCGATCGGCAAGTTGGAGCACACCACCGGCGGCGACGGCGTGGATCCCAAGCGCTCCGGCGTCCACCTGATCACCCCCGCCGAATGGCGCCACCCGCACCTGCCCAACCCCCTCGGCGACCGCGACACCGACGGGGCACTGTGGGTCACAGACGCCACTCTCAGGCTGCTAATCCGCCTCTCCACACCGAAATACGGCCTTATCGAGGCGCCCGAAATCCACGAATCGTGGACGTCCGGAGCGACCGAGAATTTCCTCGACGCACTGCGAAAGATCCTCACCGCCGCCCGGGAAAAGGCGATTGCGGAGGAGGACACGATCACCACCGAGTACGTCAAGGCGATGTATTCGAAGTTCGTTTCCACAATGGGCGAGTCGATGTATAACCGCGAAATTGTCCGCCCGGACTGGATGCACATCATCCACAGCCAGGCCTACGCCAACCTGTGGGGCAAGGCCTACAAGGCCCACCAGGCCGGCCTGGAGATCATCGCCATGATGGGCACCGACGAGCTGCACGTCACCGGCGACTGGCGCAACGTCTTCTCCGAGGGCCGGGGCGTCGCCCAGATGAAGATCAAGTACAGCGACGCCAAGGCATCCGGTGAGTACACCATCGGCAAGGTGACCCACTGATGGCCGGCTCCGGCGCAGGCCGCTGGAGGAACCTGGGCCACTACCGGGCACGCGGAATCCACGGAGGCGAGGCCCTGAAGGAAGGCATCGAGAAGATGGTGACGGGCATCGAGTCCCCCGTCGACTCAGAGCGCGGCCTGGCAGCCCGCCTGCGCTACCTGACCGCCTCCGACGCCGGCTACGAAGCCATGGACCGCGCCGGCATCCACGTCCGGCCCCGCACCCTGATGCGCTGGCTCGCCGAGGAACAGACGCCCGACCGGGGCAACCTCGCCCGCCTGGACGCCGCCTACTGGGACCTGCGCCGCCGCAACGTCGCAGCCGACCTCAAGCGCCGACTCAACAAGGGCGGCCGGGGCACCCGCATCGAGATCGACCCGGCCGACCAGTCCCAGGTCGAGCGGCGTCATCGGCGTGATCTGCAGCGTGGTCTGGAAGCCCGGGACATCAACGTGCGGGGCAACATCTGGGACCGCGCCGTCGACGCCTGGCTCGCCGGCGACACCCCAGAGCTGAAAGCCATTTGGGACGAGATCATCCAGGGCGCCCTCGGTACCGACTGGGACGCCTACACCTACGTCTCCTCCGTCGGCTGGGCGGCCTGACACACCACCAGCGCATGCGAAGGGCTCGGAGTCACTCCAATTGACTCCGAGCCCTTCGCCGTCACCGTACGCCCTTTCCACATCACGCCAGTAAGCGCGTCCTTCCGCGCTACCCCGGCCGGGGCCGGGATCTGGGAGCAGGGAGCCTTTCAGCACGTTCGGCACCACCCCCGCCCACGACCGTTGAACTGTGTGACCGTCCCGAGGAGGAGCACGTGAGCGACACCCGCCCCTGAACATCCCGGCCGACTTGGACCGGATGCACCCCACCGACATCACGGAGGTGCAGCAGGACCACCGTGCAGCACCTCGCTGCTGCCGCTCCACACCACGGTCCCCCAGTGCCACCGGCCGGCAGCTGGTGTTCGCGATGACCTGCGGTGCCCCTCGGGGGCGAACGATGTGCGCCAACATGCGCACGGCGCCGCCCCAGTGGGAGCGGCGCCGTGGCAATACGCGGCCGTTGGCGGGCCGGTCTATCCGGCGGCCCGGACCGCCCGCAGGGGCTGAGGCTGGCGCTTCGGCGGCGCGGTCTCGTACAGCGGGGCGGTGATGTCGGGTAGCTCGCCGTCGGCGATGCGCTCGGCGGCGTCCTGGATCGCCTCCTCCAGCTCCTCTTGGGTGGCGTAGGAGGCGATGTACGGGTGGAGGTAGTACGTGCGGTACTTGCGGTTCTCGGGCCGCAGCACCAGATTCCGGCTCTCCAGCAGCGCCATCGCGGTGTGCGCCCCGTTACGGGAAAGGCCCACGCCGGCCCCCAGCGCGGCCTGGGACGCGTTCACTTCACCGCCGGGCTCCTGGCGATCGATCATGGCGCTCAGGAGGTCCTGAGCCGCCTTCGTGAGGTCCAGCCGGTGCAGCATTCCGAAACCGGCGCTCGCCTGGATCAGCATGCCTGCCCCTCCTTCTCGACATCCTCATCGTCCCCGTCTTCGGCCCCGAGCTCCAGCTGCACGCTACGCGGTGGCGGCGGGGCGTTCAGGGCCGGGAAGACGTCTTCGGGCAACTTCCCGGTCTCCTTGTCGCGCAGTGCATCCAGGATCTCGCGCTGGCGGTCGCCGTTGCCTTCGAAGCCGAGCAGGGGATTCACAAAGATCAGGCCGGTGTCGACGCGCTGGAGCATGTGCCACTCCTCTAGCCGTCCCAGTGCCCGGGTCACGTTCGAGCGTTCCACACCCAGCTTGTCGGCGATCTTCTTGTGCGTGGCGCGCAGCCAGCCCTCACGCTGCCGGCCGATGCACCACAGCAGGACCGCGGACTGGATCGGGGACATGCCGTGCTGCGCGATGAGCACGGCCAGGACGTCGGCGAGGAAGTCGTTGGACACCACGCTCCAGCCGGAGCGCCCGTACATGTCGTGAGGCGCGCGGTAGGTGTACCGAACGCTCACGTCCATCTGCTGCACCGGCCGCTTGCGAGTCGGCGGCTTGATGTCCTTGCCGAGCCTGGAGGACAGGCTCTCGCGGAAGGCGCTGTCACCACCGGGCGGGACGGCGGTGATCCGGCCCTTGCTGCGGCCGGAGCTGGGGCGCTGGGGCTGGCGGGGCATCGACGGTGGTCCTGTCCTCGATCTTGGGGGTCGCGCCGGACCCTAGCAGTTGTTCAAGCTCAGTTGGCAGATTTGTACACGCTGGCGTGGCACTTTGGTGTCGACGCCGACACACCCGATTCGAGGGGTATCCCCTGGGCACCTACGCTCACCAGCAGCGTTGCGCAGTTGTACAAGCAGGCTTGGCAAATACCGGTGTCGGTGTGGCACCACCGACACATTTCCGCAGGTCAATGTGTCAGCGCCGACACATACCCTTCCGCAAAAGCCCAGGTCACAGCCGGTTTTTGGCAAGGGCCCTCTTTTCCCTAAGACGCACGCGCGCGCGAGGGCAGCACCAGGGCCTCGCGTACATACGCCGCCTCCGCCACCGACGGCACCGGCCACCGCAACCGACAGTGCGCACCACCGCGAACCCACCCGTCCGCAGCCGCCACCCTGCCCGTACAACCACCGCACCCGCGAAGGCCCCAGGCGCCCCACAGGCTGGGGCTTACGCCACTGAGGCGGGGGGTGCACCCGCCCTCGTCTGGGACTTCCAGGCGGCTTCCTGTGGCGTTCTGGGGGTCTGTCCGAGCCTGAGGCAGCGTCGCGTGCGGGCCCGTCTCCTACGTGCAGGCCGTGGGCAGCACCAACGGAGCTGGTCTCGGGCGGTGCCGGCCGTGACGAACAAAGCATCAGGTGTGGCTGGGCTCCCTGGTGGGCTCCGCCGTCCGGCCCGGGGGGGGCCGTTCGGCTCCGGTACCCCCGCACCCCGAATTTCGGCATATTCATATCGAAGCTTCCGTTCTATGGCTGAGCAATTCTAGGCGGCGCAATTTCGTCAAGAAAGCGCCTACTTGGCGTTCCTGGCCGCGGGCGATTTTTGTCTGTTCTGCTGGAGGGATTCTGGAGGTCTGATGACCCTGGGGGTGGTTGCGTGGTTTCACGGATTCTACCCCTGCATCACGGAGTGATGCAGCAGGTTCGTGAAAGGTGAACCCTATGGGGTTGTTCTGGTAGCATCTGGCGTGGGAGTTCATATGGGG
Source organism: Streptomyces sp. NPDC021749 (assembly GCF_040640655.1). Taxonomy (NCBI): domain Bacteria; kingdom Bacillati; phylum Actinomycetota; class Actinomycetes; order Kitasatosporales; family Streptomycetaceae; genus Streptomyces; species Streptomyces sp. NPDC021749. The sequence goes on from NZ_JBFACE010000026.1 coordinate 119,096, forward strand.
CGGGTGCTCTGCAAGCCTGGTGATGGAATGTCAGGGCCTGTCAGGCCGTCACCCTTCTCCAGAGCTACTGTCAGGAACAAACACGCCGACACCCTTCCCTATAGCTAGCCAGCTTGAAGCATCACCAACCGCCTCATCCTCACCCGCCAATCGAACACAATCCGCGAACAGTGCTCGCGGCGAATTCCGGAGGAATTCGCAAAACAATTCCGGAGGAATTGTTTAAACCCCGGAGGGGTTTATCGTCTTTACGACCCGTAGGGTCGTGCGTCGTTCCTCCGGAGGAACGACGCAC
>NZ_JBFACE010000027.1:0-79190 GCF_040640655.1 Streptomyces sp. NPDC021749
ATGTTTCCGATGAACAGGCCGAGGTAGCCCGGTACGCCGAGGCCGGTGAGCTCGTCCCCGATCGTCAGGTTGAGCACCATCACCGTCGGATAGAGCGCCAGGAGCACGGTCATGGCCTGTTTCCAGTTGGGCGGGGCGCCGCCCTGTGCACCCCGGTCGAACTGGAACCAACCGCTGAACGCCGAGCTGACCTTGCGCACGTCGTACGAGGAGAAGTAGGCGTCTCCCTCCTCCAACAGCTTTTTGCGCTGATCGGATCCGAGCCAGTCGTCGAGGTGTTCCCGGGAGTCGAACCGGAAGACGACCACCCAGTGCTCCTGGACGCCCTCCACCGGCCGGAACAGCTCGGAACCCATGAAGCCCGGCGCCTTCTCCTGCGCTTTGAGCGTCTTCTCCTGCCAGTTCAGAAATCCCTGCTCGCATCCGGGCTTCACGTCGTGGGAGATGACGGCGGTGACCATCTCCGGGGTCACCTGGGCGGTCGTGCCGCCCCGGAGCACCTCCTGTGTGGGGGGCCCGTCGAAGAGCCCGCGGGCTTCGTCGAGCAGGTCCCGGCGCCGGTCCGAAGCCAGCCAGGTGGTGAGGTGGTCCATACCGGAGAAGCGGAATACGGCCACCCATTCGTTCTTCTCGCCTGCGCCGGGCGGGTAGACCTCGGCGCCCACGAAACCCTCGAAGCCGCGAGCGGCCTGGTTCGTCCGGTCCTGCCAGCGCCGGTACTCGTCGGTGCGGCCCGCACGCACCTTCTGCGAGGTCACGACGGTGGCAGTGTCGGCCGCGGCACCGCGGCTTGCACGGGCGCTCACCTGGAATAGCCTAGTAATAAGCGATTTACCGGGCAAATGGGGCTTGGCTGCCGGGATGCTTGCCGGGCAGGGCCGCCCGTGCGCGCCCGGGCTGGGGAGGGGCGCGCACGGACGGCATCACGGGTGCGGGTGCGGGTGCGGGTGCCGCGGCCGGGTCAGCTACGCAGGGGGCCTTCGCAGTGGAAGTCGGACGTGCCCGCGCGCCGGTCGGACCAGATGTCGACCTCGCCGAAGGTGCAGTTCATGTCGGTGAGGTTGTTGTCGCCGCCCGCGGCCCGGTCGAGCAGGAAGTAGTCGACCGTCTCGGACATGTCCTTGAAGATGCGGCCCGGGTCGTTCGCGTCGTTCAGGCGCGCGGTGATGCGCCCCGCACAGCTGAACCGAGGCCGCTCCTGCCCGCCCGTGGCGCGGCAGTCGGGCGCGGCCCCGGTCGTGGCCTTGAAGGAGTCGCGCACCTGCTCGGCGGTGCCGTCGCGCAGCTCGCCGAGGGCCACGTACCGGGTGTCGGGCACGAACAGGTCGTCGACGTGGGCGATCTGCCGGTCCAGGAAGGCGTCGTACGCCTGCTGCAGGCCGCCGTCCCGGCCGAGCCGGTCGCGCCAGGCGTCGAAGGCGGCCGGGTCGTCGGCCCGCAGGTGCCGGTACATCTCCCGTAGCAGTGCCGGGCGTTCGGTCCACAGGAACTCGAAGAAGGTGCCCGCGTAGTTGTAGAAGCGGAAGCCGTCGCCGTCGTAGGTGGCGTGCAGCAGTTGGTACACGCTCATGCGGGGGCCGCCGTTCGCGGTGTCCGCGATGATGCCCTTCACGAGCGACTTGCGGACCTTGATGCCGTCGTCCCGGGTGGCGCCGTCGAAGAACTCCGCGGTGCCCTCGTCCATCGCCGTCGTCCGGTCGCCCTCGTACCACCGGCCCTCGCCGAAGGAGCCGGGTACCGCCCAGCGGCCGTTGAGGTAGTGCGTGTACTCGTGCCGGAAGAGCTCCTCCAGCGTCAGCGTGGAGTCCTGGGGAACGCGGCGCTGGTAGGTGTAGAAGGTCGCGCCCTTCTCGATGTAGATGCCGCCGTTGCTGGTGCTCAGGCCGGTCAGCAGCGGCTGGAAGTTCTCGTAGTCGGCGCGGGAGGCGTACAGGACGATGTGCAGGGTGGAGTTGGTGTCTCCCGCCAGCGGCTCTTCGGTGCCGACGACCCGGTGGAACTGCGCCTTGACCTGCTTGCTCGCGTAGTAGAGCTGGTCCACGGTGCCCCGCGCGAGCGCCGTGCGCACGTGCATGCCGTCCTGCGCGCCGTCCTTGTCGTACGTGTAGGTGTTCGGGAAGAGCCGGCGCTCGATGTCCTCGCGGCACACCTTGTACGGGGCGCAGGCGTCGAACTCCACCAGCCAGGTCGCGGCCTTGGCCCACGGCGCGCTGCGGTCGCCGAACGTGCGGGCGGTGGTGTTCAGGAGTGCGCCGAGACCGCGGACGACCTCGTCGCGCAGCGCGTCGATCTGCCCGAAGCGGCCGTACTCGCTGACCGCGTCGCGCGCCACCCACGCGTTCGGTCCGTCCTTGAGGTGGGCGTACGCGCCGAACGCCTTGAAGGCGGCGCGGTAGCCGGGGTTCGCGGCGGCCGCGGCGCGGAAGGCGGTGTCCTGGTTGCCGGGGTAGATGCCCAGGTAGTTGAGGGAGAGGGCGGCGAGGGCCGCGCCGCCCCAGGAGGCGTCCTGGGCGGTGTTCGTGTGCCGGGCGTCCATGGCCGTCAACACCTTCTGCACCAGCGGGAGTTGATGCTGGCGCAGACCCGGTGCGCTCGCCGCGTACAGCGCCTCGCGCAGGGTCTCGGCGTTGCTGCGGGTCGCCTCGAAGGTGTGGGCGGCCGAGCCGAAGGTGTCGACGGCCCGGCGCACGGCGTCCAGCGTCGCCGGGTCGGCGAGGTCGACCTCCCGGTGGGAGAAGGCCTGGTACGCGACCGCGTGGAGGTAGGTGAACATCTCCAGCAGGTGGGTGCCGTTCCGGCCGTCGTGCGCGGCGGCGAGTTGCTGGATGCGGTGCGCGACGGCCTGGATGTGGTTCTTCGACATGACGGGCGCGAGGCGCTGGTCCCAGGTCCAGATCAGGGTGCGCAGACAGCCGTCGGCGGTGACCTCGGGGGCGGCGAGGAACTCGGCGAACCGGTCCGGGGAAAGGCCCGTGACGCCGTCGAGGGTGCAGGGCACGGTGGTCTTGCCGATCGTGGCGTGCGGTGTCCGGGCCTTCGTCCCCGCCTTCGCCTTGGGCGTGTGCGGGCCGGGAACACGGGAGTTGCCGAGCCCGCCGGGGCCCGGTATCCGGGCGGCCGAGGGCTTGGGTGCCCGGGCCAGGTGGTCGACCCGGTCGTGCGGGGTGGGCGGGGGAGCCGTCGCGCCGGAGAAGGCGGCCGCATGCGGGGCCGCGGCGGTGGTGCGCGGGGCGGAGGAGGGGGTGGCCGGGTATCCGGTCCCGGCCGCCGTGACGCAGAGCGTCACCGCTGTCGCGGCCGTGAGCAGGGATCTGTGAAGGGTTCTGGAAGGGAACACGGAAGCTCTCCTGTGTGGGGGCTGAGGCGTGCGCACGGAGCCGCGGTGCTCGCGGGCCCTGATGCCCTGCCGGGTGCCGACCGTGAGAGGCATGCGCACGTCATGTGATGCGTAACGTAGTAATGTGAAATTGCACTGACAACCCCTTTGCCGGGATGTATTCCAGCGAAATCCCCTTTTCTGCCGGGAAGTTCAGACCAAGGGGTGCGCCGCGCCCGGGTGCCGTTGCCGCCAGCGCGCGTACGCCGGACTGTCGGCGCAGGCGCTCAGGTAGCCGTCGCGCACCCGTCGCAGGATCGCCTCGCCGTGCCGGGCGAGCGGGCCGTCGCGGTGCCAGGCCAGCACATGGCGGTACCACAGGGGACTGCCGGCCAGCGGACGCACGGCCACCCCCGGCACCTCGATGAAGGTGGCCTGGCAGAGGCTCACCGCCAGGCCGGCGCGGACGATCTCGATCAACTGCCGGCCCTCCGCCTCGTACGGCACCCGGGGCTGACGGTCGGTCAGCGCGAAGACGGACGACCAGTACTCACGGGTGCGGTCGCTGTCCGGGCGGGGCGCCGCCCAGTCCTCCGCGGCAAGCCCGGAAAGACTCACCTCCTCCTGGTCCGCAAGGGGGTGGCCGGCCGGCAGCAGGGCGAAGACCGGTTCCGTGACGAGCGGGTGCAGCAGCACGCCCTCGCGGGGCGGCGGCTCCTGGCCGGGATGGTCGCCGAGGACAGCGGCCTCCAGGCGGCCGGCGCAGAGGTCGTCCAGCAGCGGGGCGGGCGCGTACTGGCCGCGCGCGGTCACCTCCGCGGCCGGCAGCAACTCCCGCACCGCCAGCAGGAGATGGCCGAGCAGCGGGGCACCCACCGAGCCGACGCGGATCCGGGCGGGCGCCGCGGCGCGCCGGGTGGCCCGGTCGGTGTCGGCGAGGAGCTGGTCGACGCCCGGCAGGATCGCGCGGGCGCGGGCCAGCACCAGGTCGCCCAGCGGGGTGGGCGCCGAGCCCGCCCGCCGGCGCTCGAACAGTGCGCCGCCCAGGAGGGTTTCGATGCGCCGCAGCTGGGCGCTCAGGCCCGGCTGGGTCATCCCCAGCGACGCGGCGGCCCGGGTGAGGCTGCCGGCCTCGGCGATCGCGCACACCACCCGTAGATGCCGTATCTCCAGATCCATGGCGCGGATGTTATGGAGCGGCGGGAGCTTCCCGACAGGGTGCGCCGGCCCTCACTCTCATGTGACATCGCACACCACACCCCCATGGAAAGGTGCCCGATCATGAAGGCGCTGCACCCTGCCCGCCGGAGGCCCGCACCGCTGCTCGCGGCAGCGCTCGCCGGGCTCCTCCTGCCCCTCACCGGAGCCCCGCACGCCGAGGCGTCCCCCGCGCGCCACCCGGCGGCCGGCGCCCGTGACTGCGCGCTGCCGGGCACCACCGGATGGACGGACGAAGGGCATGACACCGACCGCTCCGTGTTCCAGCGCCCCACCGGGACCCGCAAGGTCGGCATGATCTTCGTGGACTTCCCGGACGCCCCCGCCACCGAGTCCCCGGCCGATGACGCGGCCCGGATCACGCCCGGCGCGGACTGGCTGTGGCAGGCGTCGTACGGCAAGGCGTGGCTCGCCGTCTCCCAGCACCGGCACTGGGTACGGATGCCCCGCAACTCCACCGACTACGGTTTCGCGCGCGGCCTCAGCCACGAGGCGCACGAGGCCTACATCAAGGACGCCGTCACCGCCGCCGACCCGGACGTGGACTTCGCCGCGTACGACATGGTGTACGTCGTCCCGACGAAGAACGCCTCGGCCATCTCCTTCACCCCCACCTATGTGTACGAGCCGGGCACGGCCGGTGTCGTCGCCGACGGAAAGCGCCTCAAGTGGGCCGTCACCTTCGGCCAGGACATGTGGCACTGGGGGCCCGAACTGGTCGGCCACGAAACCGCGCACACCTTCGGACTGCCCGACCTGTACGCCTTCGACCCCGGCGACGACGGCCACCGCTTCGTGGGTGGCTGGGACGTCATGGGCCTGATCAGCGGGGCCGGACCGCAGTACTTCGCCTGGCAGTCGTGGAAGCTCGGCTGGACCGCCGACAGCCAGGTGGTCTGCCGGGCCACGGCGGGCAGCGACACCGTCCGCCTCACCGCCGCCGAGTACGGCAGCGGCACGAAGATGGCCGTCGTCCGCACCGGCCCGACGTCGGCCTACGTGGTCGAGTCCCGGCGGGCGGCCCGCGCGGACACCGGGCTGTGTGCGACCGGCGCGCTCGTCTACAAGGTCGACTCCTCCGTCGAGACCGGCAAGGGCCCCGTCCAGGTCATCGACGCCAAGCCCGATGCCACCCCCGCGCAAGGCTGCCGGCCCTTGGACGACGCACCGTACGGACCCGGCGAGTCGTTCACCGACCCGGCCGCGGGGGTGCGGATCGACGTGCGGGAGGCGGGCGCCTACGGGGACACGGTGCGCCTCACCAAGTCGTAAGTGCCCCCACAACGAAGGGAAGCCGGGCCCTGGCGCGCCGGAGCGGGCGCCAGGGCCCGGCCGTGCCTGCGGACGGTCAGACCGCCTCGGGGAAGTGGCAGGCGACCCGGCGCGCCGTCCCGGACCGCTCCGGACCGCCGAGGACCGGGGCCTCGGTCCGGCAGACCGCCTGCGCCTTGGGGCAGCGCGGATGGAAGGTGCAGCCGGGCGGGGGCGCCGCCGGGCTCGGAGAGTCGCCGAGCAGGGTGATGCGCTCCCGGGCCCGTTCGGCGACCGGGTCGGGCAGCGGTACGGCGGACAGCAGGGCCCGCGTGTAGGGGTGCGCGGGAGCCGAGTAGACCTGCTCCTTGGGGCCGATCTCGACGATGCGGCCCAGGTACATCACGGCGACCCGGTCGCAGACCCGTTTGACCACGGACAGGTCGTGCGCGATGAAGAGGTAGGCGAGTCCGAGTTCGCGCTGGAGGCGGTCCATGAGGTTGACGATCTGCGCCTGTACGGAGACGTCGAGGGCCGAGACCGGTTCGTCCGCGACGACCAGGCGGGGGCCGGTGGCCAACGCCCGGGCGATGCCGATGCGTTGGGCCTGGCCGCCGGAGAACTCGTGCGGATACCGGTCGAGGTGCTCGGGGATGAGCCCGACCAGCTGCAGCAGATCGGTGGCCCGGTGCCGGGCGTCGACCGCCGAACCGCCCTGCGCCAGCAGGGGTTCGGCGATGATCCTGGCCACGGTCTGGCGCGGGTTGAGGGAGGCGTGCGGGTCCTGGAAGACCATCTGGAAGTGGCGGCGCAGCGGGTGCAGCTCCCGCTGGCCGAGGTGGCTGATGTCGCGGCCGTCGAACGTGATCGAGCCGCTCGTAGGCTCCAGGAGCCGCACGATCATCCGGCCGGTGGTGGACTTGCCGCACCCCGACTCCCCGACCAGACCGAGGGTTTCGCCCGCCGCCACATCGAAGCTGACGCCGTCGACGGCCCGGACGGGAGCCCTGCGGCCGCCCCGCTTCCCGGGGAAGGTCCTTGTCACCTCGCGTACGGACAGCAGCGGGGTCACGGCCTGGGAGGGGGAGCCGGCGGCCGGGGGCGGGAACGTGCGGGGCGTCGTCATGACGTGACCTTTCGGATCTGGTCCGGGCCCTCGGGCCGCGGGCTTCCGGTGACGCCGGGCGGGGTGGCCGGGCCGAGCGGCAGATGGCAGGCCACCGCGTGTCCGCCCGAGGAGACCAGCCGGGGCCGGTGCCGGGTGCAGCGCTCCCGGCCCGTCCGGTCGGCCGCCGCCGCCCGCGGGCAGCGGGGCGCGAACGCACAGCCCGGCGTGGGGGCGAGCAGCGAGGGCGGGCTGCCGGGGATCGCGCGCAACGGGGCGTCGTCGGCGTCGTCGAGCCGGGGGAGGGAATCGAGCAGACCGCGCGTGTAGGGGTGGGCCGGGGCGGCGAACAGCGCCTCCACCGGCGCCTGTTCGGCCGCCTGCCCGCCGTACATGACCAGCACCTCGTGGGCCACGCGGGCGACGACCCCGAGGTCATGGGTGATCAGGACGACGGCGAGCGCGCGTTCCTCCTGGAGCCGGGCGAGCAGCTCCAGGATCTGGGCCTGGACGGTGACGTCCAGGGCGGTGGTGGGCTCGTCCGCGATGAGCAGGTCGGGTTCGCAGACGAGGGCCATGGCGATCATCACCCGCTGCCGCATGCCGCCGGAGAACTGGTGCGGGTACTCGCCCGCCCGGCGCTCCGGCTCCGGTATCCCGACCTCGGCGAGCATCTCCACGGCCCGCCGTCGGGCGGCGGCGCGGCGGGAGCCGAAGTGCACCCGGTGGTGCTCGGCTATCTGCTCGCCGACCGTGTAGTACGGGTGGAGGCTGGAGAGCGGGTCCTGGAAGACCATCGCCATCCGGCGGCCGCGGAGCCGGCTCAGCTCGCGCTCGGGGAGCCCGACCAGCTCCCGGCCCTCCAGGGCGATCGAACCGCTGACCTCGGCGCCGGTGTGCAGGCCCAGCACGGCCAGCGAGGTGACCGACTTGCCGGAGCCGGACTCGCCGACGATGCCGAGGGTACGGCCGCGGTGGACGTCGAAGGACAGCGAGTCGACGGCACGTACGGGGCCGTCCTTGGTGGCGAAGGTCACCGCCAAGTCCCTTACGGACAGCAGGGGTTCGGTGGCGGTGGCCATCACAGCCTCACTCGGGGGTCGACGACGGCGTACAGGAGGTCGACGGCCAGGTTGGCGACGACGATGAAGGTGGCGGCGAGCAGGGTCACGCCGAGGATCACCGGCTGGTCACCGGTGGTCAGGGCGCCGTAGAAGAGCCGTCCGATGCCGGGGAGGCCGAAGAGCGACTCGGTGATCACCGCGCCGGCGAGCAGCCCGCCCAGGTCCATCCCGAAGAGGGTGAGCAGAGGCGTCATCCCCGCCCGCAGTCCGTGCTTGACGACCACGGAGCGGCGCGGCAGGCCCTTGGCGCGGGCCGTGCGGATGTACGGCTCCGCCATCGTCTCGATCATCGAACTGCGGCTCTGGCGTGCGTACATGGCGGCATACAGGACGGCGAGCGCCAGCCAGGGCAGCAGCAGGTTCGACGCCCAGCGCGCGGGGTCGTCGGCGAAGGAGACGTAGCGGGGGTACGGGAGCAGGCCGGCCACCCGGATGAGGCCGTAGATCAGCATCATCGACGTGAAGTAGACCGGCAGCGAGGCGGCGCCGGCCGCCCCGACCATCAGGGCGCGGTCGACGAGCGTGTCCTTGCGGAGGGCCGCGACCACCCCGGCGCTCAGGCCGAGCACCAGCCACAGCACGGCCGCACCCACGGCGAGGGACGCGGACACCGGCAGCCGGTCCACGAGGAGGTCCCAGACGGCCTCGCTGTTCTCGTACGAGTAGCCCAGGCAGGGGAAGTCGCAGTGCAGGGTGTACCGGCCGCTGCCCATCGTGCGGCCGGTGAAGATCCCGGAGACGAAGTCCCAGAACTGCCGCCATACGGGCTCGTCGAGCCCCATGTGCGCGCGGATCGCCTCCAGGCGCTCGGTGCTGCACGACTTGCCGCAGGCCGCGGCGGCCGGGTCGGAGGGCAGGACGTAGAAGAGGGTGAAGGTGACCGCGGCGACGGCGACCAGCACTCCCACGACGGCGGCCAGGCGCCGCAGCGTGTAGAGGATCATGTGCGGCTTCCCCTCGGGTCGAGGACGTCGCGCAGGGCGTCGCCGAGCAGTGTGAACGCCAGGACGGTCAGGAACAGACAGGCGCTCGGGATGACGAAGTACATGGGGTCGGTGTCGTAGAAGGAGACGCTCTCGGCGATCATCTGGCCCCAGGAGGGGGTGGGCGGGCGCACCCCCACGCCGAGGTAACTCAGGGCCGCCTCGGTGGCGATCATCCCCGGGACGATGAGGGTGGTGTACGCGATGACGGGCCCGGCGACGCCCGGGAGGACGTCGCGGGTGAGGATCCGCCAGGAGCCGGAGCCGCCGACGCGGGCGGCGTCGACGTACTCGCGGTGCTTGAGGGAGAGGGTCTGACCGCGCACCACGCGGGCGATGCCGGGCCAGCCGAAGAGGCCGATGACGGCCGTCATCAGCAGGATCCGGTTGACGTCCTTGGCGACCGACATCATCGCGATCATGAAGATGAGGGAGGGAAAGGACATGGTGAGGTCGATCAGGCGGGAGAGCAGGGCGTCGGTACGGCCGCCGAAGTAGCCGGCCGCGATCCCGGCCGCCGTCCCGGTGACCACGACGATCGCGGTGGCCGTGAGGGCGATCAGCAGCGAGACCCGGGCGCCGTGCACGACCCGGGCGAACAGGTCCCGCCCGGTGACCGGTTCGACGCCCAGCCAGTGCTCGGCGGAGATCCCGCCGAGCGGTCCGAGGGGCGTGCCGCCGAGGTACGGATCCACGGCGGACTTGTCGAACGCGTCGGGCGGCCAGCCGCCGAGCGCGCTCAGCAGCGGGGCCGCGGCCGCCATGACCAGGAACAGGCCGATGATGACGAGGGAGACCTTCACGGAGGCGCGGCGCCGCAGTGCGCGACGGACCAGCTGACCGGGGCGGCCGGTCGCGGCGGACAGGGCGGCCGCCTCCGGGGCGAGCGGCTCGGGTGCGGGGGAGGACATGAGGGGCTCGCTCCTCCTCAAGCCCGGCTCTTGGCGGGGTCTTTGAGGCCGACGGAGGCGTAGTCCAGCTGGCCGCCGAAGGAGGTCTGGCCGTAGGCGCCGGCGATGTTGCCGCCGAGCACCAGGGGCCAGCGGCGCACCAGGACCGGGACGGCGGGGGCCTTCTTGAGGATCTCGCCGTCGAGGTGCCGCCACGCCCGGTCGGCCCGTCGGGCGTCGGTCATCGCGGCGATCTCGTCCATCCGCCGCATGGTCGGCCGGTCGCGGAAGAGCGAGTGGTTGCCGGAGTTGCCCTTCTCCTTGATGTACCGGCCGTCGAACACGAACGGCAGGAACGTCGAGCCGGAGGGGTAGTCGGGGCACCATCCGGTCAGGACCAGATCGGTGCGGTTCTTGGTGTCGCCGATGGTGGCGTAGAACGCGGACGGGTCGACGGTGTTGACGGCGACCTTGATGCCGGCCTTGGCCAGGGACTGCTGGACGGCCTCGGCCCGTCCCTTGTCGCCGGAGGACACGGTGATCTCCGTCGAGAAGCCGTCGGGCTTGCCCGCCTCCTTCAGCAGCGCCCTGGCCTTCGCGAGGTCTCCGGTGGCGGGGATCTTGAGGGTGTCGGGCTGCTTGCCGCCGAAGAGGGAGGCCGGCATGTAGGCGGTGGACAGGTCGTTGAAGGCCGGGCCGCCGGACGCGGTCAGCACCGAGTCCCTGTCGAGGGCGTACTGCACCGCCTGACGCACCCGCACATCGGTGAAGGGCGCCCGCCCGGTGTGCATCTGCACCATGTCCGTGCAGTTCGTGGACTCGGCCAGCAGGCGCGCTCTGACGTCGGCGCGCGGCAGCACCTTGGCCGCGCTCTCCGGGCGCAGTGCGGACCAGGGGACGGCGGAGGCGTCCGGGCCCCACCCGGCGATGAGCCGGTCGTCGATCTGGTTGGCCTTCAGGCCCATCTCCACGACCAGCCGGTCCGGATACGCCTTGCGCACCGGGTCGGTCTTCGCGTCCCAGTGCGGATTGCGGACCAGCACGAGCCGCTTGCCCCGCCCGTACGACTCGATCTTGTACGGCCCCGAGGAGAACGGCCGGTTGTCGTAGCGCGGTCCGTTGTCGCGGGTCCGGGGGACGGGTGCGAAGGTCGGCATCACGGTGACATCGGGGAACTCCGCGAAGGGCTTGCGCAGTTCGAAGACGATGGTGTGGTCGTCCGGCGTCTTCACGGAGGCGAGGTGCTTGCCGTCCGCGGGTCCGTTGTAGCCCTGGGCGCCGGCGAGGTAGCGGGCCGCGTAGTCGGCGCCGCCGGGCAGGTCGGGGGAGAAGGACCGCTCCACGTCGTACTTGATGTCCTGTGCGGTGACGGGTGTGCCGTCCTCGTATTTGACGCCCTTTTTGAGGTGGAAGGTCCAGGTCCTGGCGCCGTGGGACGGGGTGCCGAGGTCGGTGGCGAGGTCGGGGACGAGGGTGCCGCCCGCGGGGCCGGGCGCCGCCCGGTAGGTCACCAGGGTGCGGTAGAGCAGGCGGGTTCCGAAGTCCATGTCGTTCATGACCCAGTTGCGGGCCGGGTCGAGATGGGTGAAGTCCTGGTTGGACAGGACGGTGAGGGTGCCGCCGCGCTTCGGGGTGCCGCCGACGACCTTGCCCTGGTTGGCGAGGGCGGGGTTCTTGCCGCGGCCCCTGCCGTCCGCGGAGTCCTGGCCGCCGGCGCAGCCGGCCGTGCCGAGGGTGAGGGCCGTCGCCAGGGAGAGGGCGGCGGCTCGGGTGCGCTTGTTCATCAGTGGTCACCACTCCGTGAACAGTCGGACAGCCGTCAGGCTGGAAGGTGACCCGTAAAATAGTAATGTGAAATTGCACTGACAAGGTGTCGGCCGCCCCGTTACCCAGCTGTGCCCGAGGCGAACTGCCCCCAGGGGCGGCGCGTTTGCTCTGCCACTCGTTCTGCGACCGAGGAGGAGAACCCATGACGGAAGCTGTTCCCACCGCCCCGCGCACCGTCAGCCATGACCTGCCCGTCACGCCGGAGTTGGAACGGTTCCTGGCGAGCGGCTGGGCGGCGACGCCGCTGCCGGACGCCCTCCGGCTGCCCGCCGCCGAGGTCACCCCCGCCCGCCGGCAGCGCCTCTCCGCCCGCTTCCCCGGCGAACGGCTGATCGTCCCGGCTGGTGAACTCACGGTCCGTTCCAACGACTGCGACCACCGCTTCCGCCCGCACAGCGCCTACGCCTGGCTCACCGGCCTGACCGGCGAGGACCAGGCCGGGCACGTGTTGGTCCTGGAGCCGGACGGACCGCACCGGCACGAAGCGGTGCTCTACCTCCGGCCCCGCTCCCCGCGCACCGACAGCGGCTTCTGCCGGGACCGGCGCTACGGCGAGTTCTGGGTCGGCCGCCGCCCCGACCTCGCAGAGGCCGAGCGCATGACCGGCGTCCGCTGCGTCCACCTGGACGGCCTCGGTGCCCTGCCGCCGGGCCGCAACGCCGCCACGGACCGCCAACTCGCCTCCGTACTCAGCGAGTTGCGGCTCATCAAGGACGCCTGGGAGGTCGCGCAGCTGCAGCTCGCCGTCGACCACACGACCGCCGGGTTCGAGGACGTCGTCCGCAGCCTGCCGCGCGCCCTCGCCCATCCGCGCGGCGAGCGCTGGATCGAGGGGGTCTTCGGGCTGCGGGCCCGCGCCGAGGGCAACGGCACGGGGTACGAGACGATCGCGGCCAGTGGCGCCCACGCCTGCGTCCTGCACTGGATACGCAACGACGGCCCCCTGGACGCCCGCCAGTTGCTCCTGCTGGACGCCGGCGTGGAGACCGACACCCTCTACACCGCCGACATCACCCGCACCCTGCCGCTCTCCGGGCGCTTCTCCCCGGTGCAGCGGCAGGTGTACGAGCTGGTCCTCGCGGCCCAGGAGGCGGGCATCGCCGCCCTGAGGCCGGGGGCGCGGTTCCGTGACTTCCACCACGCGGCGATGCGGGTGATCGCGGAGGGGCTCACCGAATGGGGTGTCCTGAAGAGCCCGGAAGGGGACTTCCATCGCCGCTACACCCTCTGCAGCAGCGGGCACATGCTCGGGCTCGACGTGCACGACTGCGCCCAGGCCCGGGCCGAGGCCTATCTCGACGGAGTGCTGGCGGAAGGGCAGGTGCTGACGGTCGAGCCGGGGCTCTACCTCCAGCCGGACGACGAGACGCTCCCGCCCGGCCTGCGCGGCATCGGCGTACGGATCGAGGACGACCTGGTGATCACGGCGGACGGGGCCCGGTTGATGTCGGGCGCCCTGCCGCGGACGCCGGAGGCCGTGGAGACCTGGATGGGGGAGCTGGCGGAGGGCTGAGGTCACCGGCCGCGCGAGGGCGTTACGGGCCGCGGACAGGGGAATTGACGCGAGGACGGGAGATCTCTTGGCAACGCTGGTGCAATGTGAAATATTACTGACGTGCCCACGAGAAACTCTCCGGATCTCATCGTCATCGGTGCGGGCGTGGTCGGCGCCGCCTGCGCCTACTACGCGGCCCGGCGGGGTCTGAGCGTCACCGTGCTCGACCGCGGCTCCGTCGCCGGCGGCACCACGGGCGCCGGCGAAGGCAACCTCCTGGTCTCCGACAAGGAACCCGGCCCCGAGCTCGAACTCGCCCTGTATTCCACGCAGTTGTGGCGGGAACTGGCCGAGATGCTCCCGGCGCGGGTCGAGTACGAGGCCAAGGGCGGCCTCGTCGTCGCCTCCGCCGAGACGGGCCTGGCCGCGCTGCGGGAATTCGCCGCACGGCAGGCGGCGGCCGGGGTCACGACGGAAGTCGTGCCGGGCGGGCGGCTCCGCGAGCTGGAGCCGCACCTCGCCCCCGGCCTCGCCGGCGGCGTCCACTACCCGCAGGACGCCCAGGTGCAGCCCGCCCTCGCCGCCGCCCACCTGCTGCGCGCGGCCGGCGACCGGGTGTGCCTCCGACTCGGCGAGGAGGTCACCGCGATCCTCACCGGTGCCCACGGTGAGGTGCGGGGAGTACGGACGCCTTCCGGCGAGCTCCGGGCCCCCTACGTCGTGAACGCGGCGGGGACATGGGGCGGCGAGGTGGCCCGGCTCGCCGGCGTGGCGCTGCCGGTGCGGCCCCGGCGCGGCTTTGTGCTGGTCACCGAGCCGCTGCCGCGCCTGGTGCGGCGCAAGGTGTACGCCGCGGACTACGTCGCCGACGTCGCCAGTGACTCGGCGGCCCTGCAGACCTCCGCCGTCGTCGAGGGCACCCCCGCGGGCCCGGTGCTGATCGGCGCGAGCCGGGAGCGGGTGGGATTCGACCGCTCGCTGTCCGTGGCGGCACTGCGCCGCCTCGCCGGGCAGGCCGTACGGCTCTTCCCGGCCCTCGCCGCCGTACGGGCCGTGCGGACCTACGCGGGCTTCCGCCCCTACCTGCCCGACCACCTGCCCGCGATCGGACCCGACCCGCGCCGGCCGGGACTGCTGCACGCCTGCGGCCACGAAGGAGCGGGCATCGGCCTCGCCCCGGCCACCGGACGGATCATCGCGGAGGCCCTGGCGGACGGCGAACTCCCGGTGGACATCACACCGTTCAGGCCCGACCGGTTCGACGGGGGAGAGGCCTGATGACCGCTTCCCCCGCCCCTCGCCGACCCCGCACCGACCTCCCGCGAAAGGAGCCGCGCCATGGCGCGTGACCGCAGCCCCGCCGAGCTCGTCGGCGCGGTGCCCGACACCGCCTTCGAGATCACCTTCGACGGCCGCCCGATCACCGCGCTGCCCGGCCAGTCCCTGGCCGCCGCGCTGTGGGCCGCCGGCATCCTCGCCTGGCGCACCACCCGCGTCGGCGGCCGGCCGCGCGGCGCCTTCTGCGGCATCGGGCACTGCTTCGACTGCCTGGCCACCGTCAACGGGGAACCCAACCGCCGGGCCTGCCTGGTCCCGGCGCGGCCCGGCGACGCCGTCACGACCCAGGAGGGACACGGCCGTGCCGAACTCGCCGTCTGAGGACCCGGAGTACGACCTCGCGGTGATCGGGGCCGGCGCCGCGGGCCTCGCCGGTGCCGTCACCGCCGCCGAACTCGGCCTGTCCGTCGCCCTCTTGGACACGGCCTCGGACCCGGGCGGACAGTTCTACCGGCACCCCGCCCCGGCCCTCGGCGCCACCCGCCCCGAGGCCTTGCACCACGACTGGTCCACCTTCACCGGTCTGCGCCGCCGCCTGGCCGACAGCGGCGCGACCCCGCTCGCCGGTCACCACGTCTGGACCGTCGTCCGCGCCGAGCCCGAGGGCCTGTGGGACGTGCACGCCGTCACCGGAGCGGACGGCAACGGCGAGCGCCCGGTCCGGGTCCGGGCCCGTGCGGTGCTGCTCGCGACCGGTGCCTACGAGCGTCAACTGCCCTTCCCCGGCTGGACGTTGCCGGGCGTGGTGGGTGCCGGGGGAGCGCAGGCGATGCTGAAGTCCGGCCTGGTGCTGCCCGGGCGGCATGTCGTGGTGGCGGGCAGCGGTCCGCTGCTGCTGGCCGTCGCCGCCTCGCTCGCCAAGGCGGGGGCCCGCGTCCCGGCGGTGATCGAGGCGTCCGGCTACCTCGGCTACGCCCGCCACCCCCGCGTCCTCGCCGCCAACGCACCCAAGATGGCCGAGGCGGCGGTGCACGGCACGGCCCTGCTGCGGCACGGGGTGCGGCTGCGCACCCGCAGCGCGGTGACCCAGGTGCACGGGGCCGACCGGGTGGAGGCCGTCACGGTCTCCCGGCTCGACCGCGACTGGCGGCCCGTACGGGGGTCCGGTCGCCGGATCGTGTGCGATGCCCTCGCGGTCGGCTTCGGCCTCGTCCCGCAACTGGAACTCGCCACCGGCCTGGGCTGTGCCACCCGGCGCACCCGGGACGGCAGCCACGCCCTCGACCTCGACGCACAGCAGGAGACCTCGGTCCCCGGCATCTGGGCGGCGGGCGAGACGGGCGGCATCGGCGGCGTTCAACTCGCCTGCGTGGAGGGCGAGATGGCGGGCATCGCGATCGCGGCCCGGCTGGGCGGGCGGCCCGCGCTCACCGCGAGCGGGCGGGTCCGTGCACTGCGCCGCCGGCGCGACCGGATGCGCGCCTTCGCTTCCGTGATGGCCGCGGCACACGCGCCCGGCGCCGGATGGAGCCGGTGGCTCGACGACAGCACGGACGTGTGCCGCTGCGAGGAGGTCCCCGCCGGCCGCATCCGGGAGGCGGTCACCGACTACGGCGCCCGGGACGCCCGCACCGTCAAACTGCTCACCCGCGCCGGTATGGGCTGGTGCCAGGGCCGGATGTGCGGGACCGCCGTGGCCTGCCTGGCCGCGGAGGGACCGGGGGCAGAGCCGCCACCGTCGCCGGAGCGCCGGCCGCTGGCCGTACCGGTCCGGCTGGACGTGCTCGGCGCCCTCGCCGAGACGGCCGTATCGGAGGCCGGCGGGCCGGAGGAGAGCGACGATCCGGAGGAGGGCGCCGGTGCCTGACGGACGCCCCGACCCCACGGGCACCACCCACCGCTTCATGCAATGTCACACGCCACGGTAAGTACCGTATGTCACAGAAGGGTTCGTTCATGACCGCCACCTCCACCGCCACGACCTGGAGCGCCGAACGCCCCTGGCGCGGCATCATGGTCGCCACCGCCCTCCCCCTGCGCGCGGACCGCTCCGTCGACCACGACGCCTACGCCGACCACGTCCGCCGGCTCCTCGACAACGGCTGCGACGGCGTCGTCCCCAACGGCTCCCTGGGCGAGTACCAGACCCTGACCGACGAGGAACGAGCCCGGGTGGTGCGCACCGCCGTCGCGGCCGCCGGCGACGGCGCGCGCGTGATGCCCGGAGTGTCCGCGTACGGCAGCGCCGAGGCGCGCCGCTGGGCCGAGCAGGCCGCCGAAGAGGGCTGCGGCAGCGTCCTGCTGCTGCCGCCCAACGCCTACCGCGCCGACGAGTCCGCCGTACGGGCCCACTACGCCGAAGTGGCCCGGGCCGGCCTGCCGATCGTGGGCTACAACAACCCCATCGACACCAAGGTCGACCTGACCCCCGCGCTCCTCGCCCGCCTCCACGGCGAGGGCAGCATCGTGGCGGTCAAGGAGTTCACCGGCGATGTGCGCCGCGCCTACGAGCTGGCGGAACTCGCCCCCGATCTGGACCTGTTGATCGGCGCGGACGACGTACTCCTGGAGCTCGCGCTGGCCGGCGCGGTCGGCTGGATCGCCGGATACCCCAACGCCTTCCCCGCCGCCTGCGCCGAGCTCTACCGCGCCGCCGTGGCCCACGACCTGGACACCGCGCTGCCGCTGTACCGGTCCCTGCACGCCCTGCTGCGGTGGGACTCCAGGACCGAGTTCGTCCAGGCCATCAAGCTGTCCATGGACATCGTCGGCCGCCACGGAGGCCCCACCCGGCCGCCCCGCCTGCCGCTGTCCGGCGCCGTCGAGGCCGAGGTGCGGGCGGCCACCGAGAAGGCCGTCGCCGCCGGCCACCGCTGACCAGGAGGAGACCATGCGCACCCGCCACGTCTTCCACGCCGTCGACTCCCACACCGAAGGCATGCCCACCCGTGTGATCACCGGCGGCGTCGGGGTGATCCCCGGCACCACCATGGCCGAGCGCCGGCTGCACTTCATCGAGCACCTGGACCACCTGCGCACCCTGCTCATGTACGAGCCGCGGGGCCACGCCTCCATGAGCGGCGCCGTCCTCCAGCCCCCGACCCGGCCGGACGCCGACTACGGCGTGCTGTTCATCGAGGTCTCCGGCCTCCTGCCGATGTGCGGACACGGCACCATCGGGGTCGCCACCGTCCTCGTCGAGACCGGCATGGTCGAGGTCACCGAGCCCGTGACCACCGTCCGCCTCGACACCCCGGCCGGCTTGGTCAGCGTCGACGTGCAGGTCGAGGACGGACGGGCCAAGGCCGTCACCCTCACCAACGTGCCCGCCTTCAGCGTCGGCCTCGACCTCACCGCGGACGTCCCGGGCCACGGCACGGTGACGTACGACCTCGCCTTCGGCGGGAACTTCTACGCCTTCGTCGACCTCGACGCGCTGGGCCTGCCGTTCGACCGCGCCCGCAAGGACGACCTGCTCGCCGCCGGGCTCGCCCTCATGGACGCGATCAACGCCTCGCCCGACCGGCCCGTCCACCCGGTCCGGCCGGAGATCGCGGGCGTCAAGCACGTCTACCTCGCCGCCCCGGGCTCGGACGCCCGGCACTCCCGGCACGCCATGGCCATCCACCCCGGCTGGTTCGACCGCTCGCCGTGCGGCACCGGCACCAGCGCCAGGATGGCCCAGCTGCACGCCCGCGGTGCCCTGCCCCTGCACCGCGACTTCGTCAACGAGTCCTTCATCGGCACCCGCTTCACCGGACGGCTGGTCGAAGAGACGGAGACCGGCGGAGTGCCCGCCGTCGTACCGCGCATCACCGGGCGGGCCTGGATCACCGGCACCGCCCAGTACTTCCTGGACCCCGACGACCCCTTCCCCGGAGGTTTCCTCCTGTGAGCACCGCCCTGGCCCCGGTTGTCTCCCGCAACCCGGCCGACCCCTCCGACGTGGTCGTGGAGACCGCCGCGCCCGGCGCGTTCGCCGCCGCCGACGCCGTCGAACGCGCCCGCACCGCACAGCCCGGCTGGCTGCTCGGCGGCGCGGCCGCCCGCTCGGCGGCCCTCGGCGCGATCGCCGTCGCCGTCGAGGCGGCCGCGGACGAACTGACCGCGCTCGCCGTACGCGAGGCGGGCAAACCCGTCACCGAAGCCCGCGCCGAGGTGGCCCGCGCCGCCGCGATCTGGCGCTACTACGCCCAGGCCCCGTACGACCCCGCCGGCGCCGTCCACGAGACGGCCGGCGGCCCCGGGCTGCTGCTCACCCGCCGCCGTCCGCACGGCGTCGCCGGCCTGATCACCCCCTGGAACTTCCCGTTCGCGATCCCCACCTGGAAGGCGGCCCCCGCGCTCGCGGCCGGCAATGCCGTCGTCCTCAAACCCGCCCCCGAAGCCACCGCCTGTGCGCTGCGCCTGGCCGAGATCGTGCAACAGGCCCTGCCGCCCGGGGTGTTCACGGTGCTGCCCGGCGGTGCCACCGAGGGGGACGCCGTCGTTTCGGCCGCCGACGTCATCTCCTTCACCGGCTCCACCGCGGTCGGCCGGGCCGTCGCACGGACCGCCACCGCCCGGGGCGTCCCCGTACAGGTGGAGATGGGCGGGCTGAACGCGGCGATCGTCCTGCCGGACGCCGACATCGACACCGCGGCCGCCCACATCGCCGCCGCGATCGCCGGATACGCCGGCCAGAAGTGCACCGCCACCAGCCGCGTGATCGCGGTCGGCGCGGCCCTCGCGCCGCTGCGCGAGGCGCTGGCCGCACACCTGCGGGCCCTGCCGGTGGGCGCCCCCACCGACCCCGCCACCGTCTGCGGCCCCCTCATCGACGAGCAGGCCCGCAACCGGGTCGTCGAGGCCCGCCGGGGACTGCCCGCCCTCGTGGGCACCCCCGCGCCCGTCCCGAGTGACGGCTGGTACGCGGCGCCGGCCCTGCTGGAGAACGTCCCCCCGGACCACCCGCTCCTGCGGGAAGAAACCTTCGGCCCGATCGCCGTACTGCTCCCCGCCGACGACCTGGACGGGGCGGTGCGAATGACCAACTCCGTGCCGTACGGCCTGGTCACCTCGGTGCACACGGCGTCCCTCGACACGGCACTGCACGGACTCGACCGGCTCGACACCGGCATGATCCGGATCAACGCCCCTTCCACCGGCGTCGACTTCCACCTGCCGTTCGGCGGCACCAAGGCATCCAGCCACGGACCACGCGAACAGGGCCGCGCCGCCCTGGACTTCTACACCTCGGCCCGCACCTACACCCTCGCCCCCGCACACCGGTAGCCACCTGCGAAAACAACGTGACATTGTACGCTGGTGATCCGCTCGGCCACGAGGGACAAGGGCACGAAGGGAAACACCACGACATGGGCCACCTCACGCAGCGCAATCTCAACACCACCAGGGAGCGCCTGCGCGACCAGGTCGCCCACCACCTGCGGGCGGCCCTGATCTCGGGCGAACTCCGACCCGGCGAGGTCTACTCGGCACCCGGCCTCGCGGAGGACTTCGGCATCTCCGCGACGCCGGTGCGCGAGGCGATGCTCGACCTGGCCCGCGAAGGCCTGGTCGAGCCCGTCCGCAACAAGGGGTTCCGGGTCACCGAGGTCAACGAGCGCGACCTCGACCAGTACACCGAGATCCGCACCCTCATCGAGGTCCCCATGATCGGCCGCATCACGCGCAGCGCGTCCCGCGAGGAGCTGGAGGCGCTGCGCCCGGTCGCCGAGGAGATCGTGCGTGCCGCCCGCGAGCACGACCTCATCGGCTACCTCGACGCCGACCGCCAGTTCCACCTCTCCCTCCTCGCGCTGGCCGGCAACGACCGGCTCGTGGAGACCGTCAGCGACCTGCGCAAGCGGTCCCGCCTGTACGGCCTGACCGCCCTGGACGAACGCGACCAGCTGCTCCCCTCGGCCGAGGAACACATCGAACTCCTCGACCTGATGGTGGCCGGGAACGCCAAGGCCGCAGAGAAGTGCATGGCCCGCCACCTGGGCCATGTGCGGTCCCTGTGGGCGGAGAGCGGACAGCGGCGCGTGCCCGCCCGGCGCGGCGGTGCCGTCCGCCCGAACTCCCGCTGACGGACGGACGACGCCCGGGGCGGGCGGGGCGTGCACAACACGGCGTTATGGCCGAGCGGGAGTTCCCCCGGCGCGGCGGTGACCACAGACTGTCCCACGCCGGTAACACCACACCTCACCCACGCGCCCCGGAAGGCCCATGAACCCCGCGTACGCCACCGTCGACCACACCTTCACGGTCCCCCTGGACCACGCCGCCCCCGGTGGCGAGACCCTCCGCATATTCGCCCGCGAGATCACCGACCGCTCCCGCACCGGCGAGGAACTGCCCTGGCTGCTGTACCTGCAGGGCGGCCCGGGCGGCAAGTCACCCCGCCCGTCGGGGAGTTCGCCCGGCTGGCTGGCCCACGCGCTGACCACGCACCGCGTCCTCCTCCTCGACCAGAGGGGCACCGGCCGCTCCACCCCGGTCACCGCACGGTCCGCCGCGCGCTTCCGCGATCCGGCCCGACTCGCCGCCTACCTGGGCCACTTCAGAGCGGACTCGATCGTCGCCGACGCCGAGCTGATCCGCCGCACGCTCGGCGGTGGACGCCCCTGGGAGACACTCGGCCAGAGCTACGGCGGCTTCCTCACCCTCACCTACCTCTCCCAGGCCCCGGAAGGACTCCGGGCCTGCTACGTCGCCGGCGGCCTCCCCGGCCTCACGGCCACCGCCGACGACGTGTACGCCCGCACCTACCCGCGGGTGCGCGACCGGGTCCACGAGTTCTACGCCCGCTATCCGGACGACGCCCGATGCCTGCGCCAGGTGGCCGATCTGCTCACCGCGCAGGACGTACGGCTGCCCGACGGGGACCGGCTCACCGTCCGCCGGCTGCGCACCCTCGGCCTGGTGCTCGGCATGGGCGACGGATTCGAGCGCCTGCACTGGCTGCTCGACGAAGCGCTGGACGATCACGGCGGACTGAGCGACACCTTCCGCTACCAGGTGATGGGCCTCACCGGCTTCACCGACAACCCGCTCTTCGCCGTCCTCCAGGAAACCCTCTACGGCCAGGGCGCCGGCCCCACCGGCTGGGCGGCCTCCCGCGCCCTCACCGCCTTCCCCGAATTCACCGAGGCCGCTGACCCCCTGCTGTTCACCGGCGAAATGATCTACCCCTGGATGTTCGACGACATCCGCGGTCTGCGCCCCTTCGCGCAGGCCGCCGACCTTCTCGCCCGGCGTACCGACTGGCCGCCCCTGTACGACCCGGACCGCCTCGCCGCCAACCAGGTCCCGCTCGCCGCGGTCGTCTACCACGACGACATGTACGTGGACGCGGGACTGTCCCTGGACACCGCCCGCACGATCGGCGCCGCGCGCGCCTGGGTCACCAACGAGTGGGAACACGACGGGCTCGCCGCCTCCGGAGACCGGGTCCTCGCCCGCCTGATGGACCTGGCCGCGGGCCGCGCCTGAGACGAGCCCTTCGCGGGCCCCGGCGAGGACGCAGGCGGACGACCCTGCGTCGATGCTCCGGCCACTCTGCGAAGTTCCACCGCTGTGACGGAACCGTGGCGTTGATCAGCTCATCTCACAGGACGTCCCGATAGAGGACTTCTGGGTAGTAAACGCGATTGGTTCAGTTATGCGGGAATTCAGCCGAAGGGGCGTACTCGGACTCGGTGCAGGCGCGGCAGCGGCGCTGTCCGTCGCGGGCTGCTCCACCTCCGGGTCGTCGGACTCCGACAAGGTCGGGACCAAGCCCGGAAAGGGGCCGCAGGCCAAGCCGATAGGCGACGGCTCGACCGCCTACACCGGAAAACAGCCCCATCAGCCGCCCAGGCCGGAGCGGCTGGAGCCGGGGCAGAAGCCGCCGCAGTTCGTGGTGTTCTCCTGGGACGGTGCGGGGGAGGTCGGCAACGGTCTCTTCCCGCGGTTCCGCAAACTCGCCCGCGACCACAACGCGTCGATGACCTTCTTCCTCTCCGGGATCTATGTGCTGCCGGAGGCGAAGCGACGCCTGTACCGGCCGCCGAACAACCCGGTCGGCGCGTCCGACATCGACTTCCTCACCGAGGACCACATCCGGGCGACGCTGAAGAACCTGCGCGCGGCCTGGCTGGAGGGCCACGAGATAGGCACCCATTTCAACGGGCACTTCGGCGGTGAGGGCCGGGGCTCGGTCAAGTACTGGACGCCCGCGCAGTGGGAGTCCGAGATCGAGCAGGCCATGTCCTTCGTCACCAAGTGGCGCACCAACACCGGCTTCACCGACCTCGAACCGCTCCCGTTCGACTATGCCAAGGAGCTCGTCGGCAGCCGCACCCCTCAACTGCTCGGCCAGGAGAACCTGCTGCCCACCGCCCGCAAGCTCGGCTGGCGCTACGACGCCAGCTCGCCCGGCGGCCTCCAGATCTGGCCCACCAAAAAGCAGGGGCTGTGGGACTTCCCGCTGCAGCAGATGCCGTTCCCCGGACACTCCTTCCCCGTCCTGTCGATGGACTACAACATCGCGGCCAACCAGTCGCCGAAGAACGTCACCCACGGCCCGCCGGCCAACTACCCGGGCTGGCGCAAGCAGGCCACCGAGGCCTACATCGCCGGCTTCCGGCGGGCCTACGAGACCAACCGGGCGCCCTTCTTCATCGGCAACCACTTCGAGCAGTGGAACGGCGGCATCTACATGGACGCCGTCGAGGAGGCGCTCAAGCACATGGCCGACGACAAGCACAAGGACGTCCGGCTGGTCTCCTTCCGCCAGCTCTGCGACTGGCTCGACGCCCAGGACCCCAAGATCCTCGCCGACCTGCGCCGACTCGGGGTCGGCCAGCCGTTCACCGGACGCGGCTGACGAAGCGGTCACCGATCGCCCACCACGACGGGCCGGGGTCGTCGGCGCTGCTCGCACCCTCGTCGAGCGGCTGTCGGCCCGTCGTCCAGGACCGCAGCTTCTCGGGGTTGAGCACTGCCCAGATGCGGCTGATCCGGTCGCCCGTGACGTCGAACGCCATCACCGATACGGTGGCGCCCGCCAGTTGAGCCACCAGTCCGGGCTGCCCGTTGACCGTACGCTCCACGAGCGTCACGGCGGCCGCCCCGTCGGCCCGGTCGGCGAAGAAACGAGCGACCTGCTCGGCGCCGCGGACCGGGTCGAGCGCGGCGGTGACGAGTCCGCCGCCGTCGCCGGTCGCCGTGGCGTCGGGGGCCAGCAGACCGAGGAGGGCGTCGATGTCCTTGGCCTCCCAGGCCTGCTTGAAGGCCCTGACGACGACGGCGCGCCGGGCCGCCGGGACCGCGTCGGCCTGCGACGCCACGTCGGGCGCCGATCCACTCCGTACGGTCGGGCAGCGGCTCAGGGATCCATTCGCCCACGTAGCGCTCGCGCCTGGCCCGCGCCGACCCGAGCTGGTCGAGGCAGATCCGGCTGGCGACGGTCGTCAGCCAGGCACCGGGGGAGTCGATGGCCGCCTGCTGTGGTGGGGACATGGCGTACCAGCGGGCGTAGGTCTCCTGAACGACGTCCTCGGCATCGGCCAGTGAGCCCAGCAGCCGGTACGCGAGGTTGGTCAGCTGACGACGCTCGTTCATGACCGCGCTCAGGCCCGGATCGGGCCGGCCCTGTCCCGGTGTGGACTCGGACGGGTGGTTCATCGGTGTCACCGGCTCCCTTGGACGCTTGGCCTCACCCCTTACGACGAGGCGGGGCGGCGAACTGTGAGGCCGGAACGTCACCTCACATCCCGCGGGGCTGTCTCGTCGTACCGATCGGACCGCATCCGATCAGGCCGCGCCCGATCAGTCCGACCTGATCGGACCGGCGCCGAGCGGACCGGCACGCGACCAGACCCACCCCGCACACGAAGGAAACCGCTCATGGAACCCGTGAACGTGGCGATCATCTACTACAGCTCCACCGCACCGTACATACCTTGGCGCAAGCCGCCGTCGAGGGCGCGGAGAAGGCCGGCGCCACCGTGCGCCTGCGCAAGGTCGCCGAAACGGCCCCACCGGAGGCGGCCGGCGCCAGGCCGGAGTGGGCGCGGCACCTGGAGGACACCGCCGACGTCGCCGAGGCCGGTCACGACGACCTGGAGTGGGCCGACGCGGTGCTGTTCGGCACGCCCACCCGCTTCGGCAACCCGGCCAGCCAGCTCCGGGCGTTCATCGACACCACCGGCCCCCTGTGGTTCCAGGGCAAGCTCGCGGGGGCGGCATCATCGTGCCCCCGCTCTGGCATGCGGCAAGGCTAGGGGCAGGGCCGAGGTGCGTCAGACCTCCGCCTTCGCCGTCGCCTGTGAGAAGGCGGGCGCCGCTTCCACCGGCTCCCGCTTGACGGGCCGGCACCTTTGCGAGGACCTCTAAGGCCCCGACTCCCCGATGTCCTCCAGCCAGAGTTCCGGTCTGGCCGTGACGAAGTCGCGCATCAGCTCCACGCATTCGGCGTCGTCGAGCACCACGATCCGCACACCGTGCTCCGCGAGCCATGCCTGACCGCCCTCGAAGGACCGGGCCTCCCCGATCACCACACGCGAGATGCCGAACTGACGCACGAGTCCGGAGCAGTACCAGCAGGGGGCGAGCGTCGTGACCATGGTCGTCCCGCGGTACGTACGCTGCCGTCCGGCTGCCCGGAAAGCGGCCGTCTCGGCGTGCATGGAGGGATCACCGTCCTGCACGCGCCGGTTTCGCCCCCTCCCGAGCAGGGTGCCGTCCGCGCCGTACAGCGCGGCCCCGATCGGGACGCCGCCCTCTTCCAGACCGGCGCGGGCCTCCTCCAAAGCGACGTCGAGCAGGGCCCGTTCCCGAATGAGATCCATGCCCCCATTGTGCTCTTCGAGAGTTTCGTGCTCAATGGAGCCAGCTGCTGAAGGGGGACAGCGCTGTGCGATACCCGAGCGGACGTCTGATGTCCTGGCTCTTCCAAGGCACTTACCGGGGCCACCATCTGCCCCTGCACCTCGCCGCCATCCGGCGGCTCGAACCACGCAAGGAAGAGGTCTACGAGCATGAGTACCTGTACTCATGCCTCAGCGTCCTCGACGCCAAGGCCCAGGTCCTGCTCGGCTATGACGCGCTCCTCATGGCCGCCGCCTCCATCGTGCTCTCCGTCGTCCCGGACGGGACGTCCACCGGCAAGGCGCTGATCGTCGCGGCGCTCGCGACGAGTGGCGCGTCTTCCGTGCTCTGCCTCCCGGTCGTCTGGGTTCAGTGGACGGACACGGACGAGTTCGAACGGGCGGAGGACTCCTTCAAGCGCCTGCTCATGACCAGGAATCGGCGCACGATCTGCTACCGGCTGGCCTGGGTGATAGCCCACCTCGCCGCCGTGCTCCTGATCGTGGGGACGCCGCTCCAGTAGCCGCACGCGTGCGGACGGAGCCCTCCGGCCTGGGGAATCGCCGTCGCGGCAGGGCCCCGCGGGCCGGCAGGAGCACCCGGATGGACGGCAGCCGCGCCGCTTTCGTACCGCACCCGCGAAAACTTGACGGTAGATGTCAGGTATCCCCCGCAGAGTGTCCCCATCGGCCCGCACGCCGTCCGGGCCCGTACGAGAGGTGCGTCCATGAACGCGTTCGACCCCCGCCCCCAGTTCCTCCACGCCCTGGACCAGTTGGAGAAGCTGGTGAGCGGCCTCGACCCCGCCCTGCTCGGCCGTCCGACCCCCTGTGACGCCTACGACCTGCGGGCACTGCTGAGCCACACCGTCGGCGCGATCCACCGGATCGCCTACATCGGCGAGGGCGGCCGCGGAGGGGACGTGCCCGCGACGGCCGGAGTCATCGCCGACACCGACTGGGCCGGCGCACTCGGCCGGGCCCGCGCCCGCGCGGCAGCGGCTTGGGCGGACGACGACAAGCTCGACCGGGAGGTCGAGGTTCCGTGGGGTGCGGCCACGGGCCGGAACGCCCTGAGCGGCTATGTGATGGAGACCGTCACCCACACCTGGGACATCGCCCAGGTCATCGCCCCCGACGCGGAGTTGGACCAGGAGCTGGGCCACCTGGCCTTCAGCATCGCCCAGAAAGTCCTGCCCGCCGAACCGCGCGGTGGTGAGATGCCCTTCGCCGCGGTCCGTCCCGTCCCGGACGACGCCGAAATCCACCGCCGCCTGGCCGGCTGGCTCGGCCGCGCCGTCTGACCCTCCCGGTCCGGCACCGGACGAAGGGAGGCCGCGATGCGGCGACGCACCGTCGCCGCATCGCACCACCTCACCCGCACTCGACTTCTCCCGCCCCGCGGCCTGCCGGTGGGCACCGATCGCCGTGCCGAGGCACGAAAGGTCGCTGGCATGGCCATGCGATTCGCTACGCGGAGTACGCGCTAGGGTGCTTCCGCAATCTGTTCGGTGTGCTCAGGCGTGCGGGAAAAGAAGGTCTTACGGTGTCCGAGCTGGGGCGTCTCATAGCCGGTCGGTACCGGCTGGTGGAGCGGGTGGGCCGCGGGGGCATGGGCACCGTGTGGCGGGCCGAGGACCAACTGCTCGCGCGGCACGTCGCCCTGAAGAAGCTGCACGTTCCGCCGCATCTGCACGACGACGAGATCCAGCGGCTGTACGAGCGCACCCGCCGCGAGGCCCGCAGCGCCGCCCGGATCGCCCACCCCAATGTGATCGTGGTGCACGACGTCGTCGACGACGAGGGGCTCCCCTGCATCGTCATGGAGTACATCCCGTCGGTCACGCTGAGTGACGTCCTGAAGCGGGAGGGCGCGCTGCCACCCGACGAGGCGGCCCGGATCGGCAGCAGCATGGCCGCCGCCCTGCGCGCCGCGCACGACGCCGGAGTGCTGCACCGGGACGTCAAACCCGCCAACGTGCTGCTGGGAAACGACGGACGCATCGTCCTCACCGACTTCGGGATCGCCGTGGAGTCGGGGACGCCCTCGCTGACCAGGACCGGTGAGCTGGTCGGGTCGATCCAGTACCTCGCGCCGGAACGCCTCCGGAGCGGGATCGCCGAGCCCGGCCCCGCCTGCGACCTCTGGTCCCTCGGCGTGACCCTGTACCTGGCGGTCGAAGGGCGCCACCCCTTCCACCGCGAGACCGCGATCGAGACGGCGTACGCCATTGCCGCCGACACCTACGAACCCCCGCACCGGGCCGGGGACCTGACCCCGGTGATCGAGGGGCTGCTGGTGAAGCAACCCGGCCAGCGCATGGACGCACACGAGGCCGCACGCCTCCTGAGCCGAGCTGCCCGGGCCGGGACCGTCCCCCTCACGTCACCCACGCGGCCGGAGCACGAGCAGGCAGGCGAGGCCGTGGGCGACGCCGCGACGCCCGCACGAGAGGACCGGCCCGGCCGGCGCGGCCGCCGCACGGCGCAGTGGGTCGTCGCGACGGTGGCGGTCGTCGCCACCGTGACCGCCGGCGTACTGCTGTGGCCGAAGTCCACCTCCAAGGCTTCCGCAAGCGCCCAGCCCTCCACGACCGACGCCCGCAGTCGTCCTGGGGGCCACCCGAGCCCCAGCCCCTCCGCGCCGCCACCACTGCCCGCCGGATACCACCTGGCCAAGGCAGGGCAGGGCTTCTCGGTCCCCATACGGAACGGCTGGACCCCCAAGAACGTACCCGGCGGCGAAATCGCCTACGTCGACCCGACCGGGATGGTCGGCCTGCGGGTCGACGTCGTCGAGTTCGCGGGCACCGATCCGCTCCAGCACTGGCGCGATACCGAAGAGGCCCAGACCCGGCGCGACAACCCGGGCTATGAGCGGGTCCGGATGTCCCCCACGACGTTCCGCGGACGGCGCGCGGCGTACTGGGAGTTCACCTTCAACGGCCGGCTGCGGGAGTTCCGGGCGGTGGAGCTGGCCTTCAGCGGCACCGACGGCACGCAGTACGTGGTCTACCTCTCCGCGCCGAACGCGCAGTGGAGCCAGTACCGTCCGGTCTTCGACACCGCCGTCAAGGGAATCCGCCTCCGCGCATAGCCCCCGGACCGGCACCCCCCATCCCGCACCCCCCGTCCCGCACCCCGGATCGCTCGGGGAGTCAGCTCGTCAGGCGTTGGCGCAGTTGGTGGCGGTCGAGTTTGCCACGGGTGTTGCGCGGAAGGGCGGGGAGGGAGTGGACGGCGTCGACGGTGATCGAGCGGGGGAGCCGGGTGGCGCAGTGGCGCTTGAGGGCGAGGAGGGAGGGCGGGGTGGGGCCCGCCGCGACGACGAAGGCGGTCAGACGGGTGTCGAGAGCATCGCCGGTGGTGACGGCCGCCGCCTCCCACACCTGGGGATGGGTGGTGAGGGCTGCTTCGATCTCGGCGAGGTGCATCCGGATGCCGTGGATCTTGACCGTGTCGTCGAGCCGGCCGAGGTAGTGGAGGTTGCCCTCCTCGTCGAGGCGTACGCGGTCGCCGGTGCGGTACCAGCCGTGGTGCGGGGGGCGGTTCCAGTAGCCGAGCATGACGGTGGGGCCCGCGATGGCGAGTTCGTCGTCGGGGGAGAGGATCGCGAAGGTGTTGGCGGAGGTGGGGCGCCCGATGGGTACGGGGCCGGGCGGGGTGCCGTCGTACGGGGGGAGCTCGTACGCCGTGCAGGCGTTGGTTTCGGTGGGCCCGTAGAGGTTGAGGAAGCGTTTGCCGGGCCAGTGGCGGCGCAGGCGGTGGAGGTGGTCGGGCGGGAAGACCTCGCCGGCGAAGAGGACCGCGCGCAAGTGGGGGAGCGGGCGGTCCAGGAGCCCGCCGTCGCGCATCATCAGCATCAGGGCGGAGGGCACCGAGTACCAGATGGTGAGGCGCCGGTCGGCGAGCAGGGACGCCAGTGTCCGGGGGGAGTAGGAGAGGTCCGGCGGGATGAGGTGGACCGAGGCACCGGCGGCGAAGGCGGTGTAGAGATCCAGGACGGACAGGTCGAAGTTGAGCGGGGCGTGGTTGGCGAACCGGTCGGCAGGCGTGGGAACGAGGGTTTCGGTCGCCCAGTCGATGAATGCCAGGGCGTTGCGGTGGCTGAGGCAGACGCCCTTGGGGCGGCCGGTGGAGCCTGAGGTGTAGAGGACGTACGCGGGGGACTGGGGCGTAAGGCGCGGGCGAGGGTAGGCGTCCGGCGTGCCGCGGGAGGCCCGCGGGCCGTCCAGGAGCAGGGGAGTGGACAGGTGGGCGAGGGCCGGTGCGCGGTCAGGGGTGGTGATGAGCGCGGCGGGGTCGCAGTCCTGGATGATCTGCTCGGCGCGACGGGCGGGGTTGTGCGGATCGATGGGGACGTAGACGGCGCCGAGCCGGAGGGCGGCCTGGGTGGCGGCGACGGCGCGTACGGTTTTGTCGGTCCAGAGGGCGACACGATCGCCCGCGGTGACGCCGAGGGCGGCGAGGTCGCCCGCCCACGCGTCTGCCAGCGCGTCGAGTGCGGCGTAGGTGAGGGTGGTGGCGGCGTCGGCGACCGCGGGGGCGTCGGGGGTCCGGCGGGCCGCTTCGGTCACCAGGTCGTGGAGGAGAAGGGGGCGCCTCACAGTCCCAGCCCCTTGGCGATCAGCTCGCGTTGGATGTCGGAGGTGCCGGAGAAGGTGCGGGCCGGCACCGCGTCGCTGAGCGCGCGCTCGATGTCCGTACGGGTCGAGAAGGCGGCGCCGCCGAAGAGCTGAGCGGCGTCCAGGGCGGTCTGGAGGGCGCTTTCGGCGGTGTGGAGCTTGGCGAGCGCGATGTCGAGCGGAGTGTCCTCGCCGCGGTCCATGAGCCAGCAGGTGCGGTAGAGGAGGAGACGGGCGGTCTCCAGCCGGAGCTTCATCTCGGCGATGCGGTGGGAGACGGCTTGGTTGGCGGCGAGTGGCGCGTTGAACTGCCGTCTGCTGCTGGCATGTTGGACGGACGTGTCGAGGAGGCGGGACATCTGTCCCAGGTACGCGGCGAAAAGGCAGCTGCGTTCCCAGCGCATGGACGACTGGAAGATGGCGGCGCCCTGTCCGGGCTTCCCGACGACACGGGTGGCGGGTACCACCGCGTCGGTGAAGGTGACGGTCCCTGCCGGGCAGCTGGTCAGTGCCGGTTTGGCGAAGGGAGCGCCGATGGTGACGCCGGGGGTGTCGCGGTCCACGGCGAAGCAGGTGACGCCGAGGAAGCCGAAGGCCGGGTCGGTGACCGCGTAGACGAGGAGGAGGTCGGCGACCGGGGCGTTGCTGACGAAGGACTTGGTGCCGTTGAGGACGTAGGAGTGGGAGTCACGCCGCCGGGCGGTGGTGGTGAGCGCGGTGACGTCCGAACCGGCCCCCTCCTCCGTGATCGCGTTGGCTCCGATCAGCTCGCCGGCGGCCAGCCGCGGGAGCAGTTCCGTGCGCAGGGCGGCATCGGCGTGTTCGGCGAGCGGCATGGCCGTGGCGAAGAGGTGGGCGAGGACGGAGAAGAGCAGGCCCATGTCGGCACAGCCGTGACCGGCCGCCTCGACGGCGCGGGCGGTGGTCACGGCGTCGTAGCCCTGCCCGCCCAGTTCCTCCGGGATCGACAGGCCGGTGAGGCCCAGGCCGGCGCACGCCCGCCAGCGGTCCCGGAAGGGGAGGGTGCCGGTGGCGTCGAGGGCCCGGGCGCCGGTCAGCATGCGGTCGTACGCCGCCTGGTGACGGTCGTTCCAGGAGAAGTCCATGGGCGGTTCCCATCCGGGTCGGGCGGAAGGCGGTCAGCGGTACTGGGAGATGACGTGTTCGCCGAAGAGGCGGAGGTGCTTCTTCGTCTCCTCCAGCGGCATCAGTCCCTGCTCCACGTACAGGCCGAACCAGCTGAGTTCCCCGCCGTTGCCGTAGCAGGAGGCGACGTCGGCGACCTGCTCGCGGACCTGCTCGGGCGTGCCGCCGAGCGCGTACCGGGAGTCGAACATCCGCTGCACCGTCCACTCGCTCTTCGGCAGCATCTGGCCGGGGAACTTCTCGTCGTCCTCGGCCAGCCGGAAGGCCTCCCAGAAGCCGAAGTCGCCCAGATATTCGTTGAAGGCGGCGTAGGTGGTGCGCTCGGTGATCTCGTACAACTCCTCGGCGGTGTCGGCGAAGTGCAGTGAGCGGATGGCACCGACCCCCTCGCCCAGCTTGAGGTCGCGGCCGTGTTCGGCGGCGGTCTCCTGGTAGGCGCGGCACAGCTCGACGAACTTCTCCGGACGCGGGCCGAGGATCCAGGGCGTGATGTCCTCGCGGGCGGTGTAGCGGATGGTCTTCTCGCTGAGGGAGAAGGGCTGCATCAGCGGCGGGTGCGGCTGCTGGTACGGGGCGGGGACGACGGAGACGCGGCGGATGACACCGTTCTCGTCGAGCTCACCGGGGGCGCCGTACTTCTTGGTCCACTCCTGGGCGGGCCAACGGGTGATGCCCTGCTCGTAGGGGAACGGCACCTGGTAGTACTCACCGTTGTAGTCGATCGTCTCCTGGGTCCAGGCCATCTTGACGATCTTCATGTACTCCTCGTACACGGCGCGGTTGTGATCGTCGGCCTCGGAGCCGTCCATCGGGGTGCCGCGCACCCGGGTGTGCTGGCCCATCACATTGAGCCAGCGGTCCTGGAAGCCGCGCGCGAAGCCGCCGTAGACGCGCCCCTTGGTGAGGTGGTCCAGCATCGCCATCTCTTCGGCCACGCGGAGCGGGTCCCACGAGGGCAGCACCAGACCGAGCGGGCTGAACTTGATGCGCTCGGTACGGGCGGCGAGGTCTGCGTACAGCAGCAGCGGGGCGACGGAGATCTCGAACCCCTCGGAGTGGAAGTGGTGCTCGGTGGTGGAGAGCACGTCGAAGCCGACCTCGTCCGCGAGCTGCGCGATCTCGCGGACCTCGGTGAGCATCTCCTGGTACTTCTCGTTGTTCCGGCCGATGGGACGCAGGCGTTCGCGCTCCTCGAAGGTGGCCGGGATGGTCGGGGTGATGAACAGCAGGAACTTCATGGGCGTGATGCTCAGCTTCCGGGAGAGGCGGGTCGGTCAAGGGACGACGGTGGTCGCGGTCATCAGGAATTCCGCGAGGTGACCGTCGTGCGGCAGGCCGGGGACGTAGGTGCTGGTCGGGCGGGTGCCGAGGAAGACGTTGCGGATGGTGGGGTCGGCGATGGCCGAGGAGAGCAGCCCGGAGTCCGTGGTGAGGGCCATCAGCGCGAGGCTGTGCCGCAGGGGGCCGAGGCCGTCGCGGCGGGTCCACGGCGCCACCCATACGCAGGGGAAGGGCATCTCCGCGCCGAGCACGGGGTCGTACGGGTCGGTCACGAGGTGGACGGAGGGGCGCAGCGCGGCGCTGCCGTCGCCGAGATCGGCGACCAGGTCCGCCGCACCGAGCGTGCGCCCCGCGCCGACCAGCGGTTCGGCTTGCGACGCCCGCCGCGCGAGGTGGTCGCGCAGCGCGTGGGCGCGGGACAGCGGGGTGACCGGCAGGACCGCGTCGGGGTGTTCGGGCGGCAGGGCCGGGAGACCGGCGAGCCGCTCGGCCAGTGCCTGGGCCAGCGGGCGCGGATCGCCCTCGACCAGCAGCGCGGTCGCGTTGACGCAGCCCAGACCGCCGCCGGAGAGGAGGGAGGCGGCGATCACCTCCAGGTGTTCTCTGCCGTCCACGCCCTCGGTCACCAGGATCTTGGAGCGGCCGGGGCCCTGGGGGAAGACGGTCTCGTCCCCCCGGTAGCGGCTGACGACCTCGTCGCCCCCGAAGACCACGGCCCGGTCGGCGAGCCCGACCAGTGCATCGCCGATCTCGTGGCCGCCGGGGAGCAGTGCGCACTGCGCGGGGTGCAGGCCCGCCGCGCGCAGCGCGTGGATCAGCCGGGCCGGCGTGTACGGGTCGCGGCGTGAGGGACGGACGACGACGCGGTAGCCGAGGGCGAGCGCGGTGAGCCATTCCAGGTGCGGCCCGGGGTGGTTGCCCGGCGCCAGGACGGCGAGGACGTCGCCCTTGCGGGTCCACACGGCACCGGGGGCCGCGGCGGACGCCCCGTCGCTCCAGGGGTAGCCGGCGGCGACCGCGTGCGGCCGCTGGCCGGCCGCGGCCTCCGCGATGGCCGCGGCGCCGGTCTCGAAGAGGCCGAGGGCAAAGCGCGGGGTGCTGAGCGGAAGCCCGGTCGTACGGGCCACGGCGTGGCAGTAGTCGTCGGGGGTCTCGCCCTCCAGGATGGCGGTGGCGAAGAGCAGGCCGGCGGTGGCGATCACTTCCCGGACGTCCTCGGGCACCGGAGGGGCGGCCCGGCGCATCGCCTCGATGGTGCGGGCCACGGCGAGCCGCGGCACCATCGCCAGCTCGGCGACCGGCCGGCCGGCGACATCGGTGAGGGTCTCCCGTCGGGTCGGTGCGTAACTCCCGGAAAGGACGAGGGCGTTGAGGACGCGGAGGGGTGTACGGGTGTCGAGGGACATGCTCAGTACACGCCCTCGATGATCTCGGTGTCCGGCTCGGCGTACGGCGCCACATCGGCGACCGCGTCGGCGGGATGGCCGGGCACCGGGGCGATGCGGGTGGCGAAGTCCCGTTCGAGGTTGTTGGGCAGCAGGGTCTCGCGGGTGAGGGTGTGCGCGAGGACCCGGCCACGGGCGCCGTAGGGCACCCTCTCCCGGCCGGAGGCGGGATCAACGATCTCCATGAGGAAACCGGTGTAGCAGGGGACGAACACCGCGCTGCCGTCGTCGTACGGGCCCGCCGCGGCAGCGTCTTGAGCGGTCGGGGCGTACTCCGGAGAGACGCCGGTGACCGTGTTCCCGTAGGCGCCGCGCAGCAGCACCTCGGGGAAGACCTCGTGGCGCAGGATGTCACGGGTGTCGCGGTCCATCGATGCGCCGCTCCACAAGATGGTGTGCACGCTGCGGTTGATCAGTTCCACCGCGCGGGGCGACTGCGCGAGGACCTCCAGCAGCGGCGGGGTGCAGAACATCACGTCGATGGTCTGGGTCGTCAGCAGGTCCATGACCTGGGAGACCAGATGCTCGATGTAGCCCTGGGCCTCCTTGGCCCGGCCGCTGCGCAGCAACTCCTTGACCCAGCGCGGATCGAGGTCGATGTGCAGGGGTACGGCCGAGCGCAGCGCGGTCAGTTCGCGCAGGACGTGGCCGACGGCGTGCGGGCCGGTCGGCGCGATCAGCAGCCAGTTGCCGCCGTGCGGGACCTGCTCGCGGTCGAGGAACGAGGACCACCAGCCGGCCTGCCGACGGAACTCCGCGAAGTCGACGATGCGCCGCGGCCGGCCGGTGGTACCGCCGGTCTCGAAGACCCGCATCGGGCCGCTGCCCGCCAGGCCCTTGGGCACGAGGTCGCCGACCGGGACGGTACGCATCCGGTCGGTGACGTCGGGAAGCAGCGCCAGGTCGGCCAGCGTGGTGATGTCGGCGCGCGGATCGAACGACCACGTCCGGGCCGCCTCCAGCCAGAAACGGGAGCCGGTGGCCGGATCGAAGTGCCAGTCCATCGCGGCCTTGACCAGGTCGTCCGCGCGGAAGTCGGGCCCTGCGGGGACGAGCGGGGCGGGGTGGTGGGCGTCCATGGCATGTCCTTCACGAGGTGGGGGCCGACGCTCGCACCGGAGTACTGACGTCGGCGTCGAGGTCGGCGAAGAGGGCGCGGAGCGCCGGCTCCGGGTCCCGCTCGGCGAAGAAGTGGCCGCCGGGCGGATCGTCGTACAGATGGCGGCGGTACGCACCGGGCGCCGCCTCCCGGGACCAGGCGGCGAGCCCGCCGGGCGTGGTGAGCGGGTCCCGGGCCCAGCCGAAGACCGATACCCGGCAGCTGAGCGGCTGCGCGCGCTCCGGCCGGTACTCCTCGGCCATGGCGATGTCCGCACGCAGCGCCCGTACCAGCAGCGGGGCCAGCTCCCGGTGCGCCAGCAGGGCCTGCGGGACCGCGCCGAACTCGCCTACCCGCGTGAGGAGTTCGTGATCCTCCAGGTCGCGGAAGAAGGGCAGCGCGCGCGGTGCCCAGGGCGCGTCGTACGCGGCGACGGCCAGGGCGTACGGTGCGGCGCCCCAGCGTTCCCGCCAGGCGCGGGCGAGGGCGAACGCCAGGCAGCCGCCGAGGCTGTACCCGAACAGCACGAGCCGTCCGGCCCGTGCGGGCGGGGGGATCTGGTCGCACAGCCGCTCGGTGACGTACGACAGGTCGCGCGTCACCGGCTCGTCGCCGCGCAGCAGTCCGTGGCCCGGCAGGTCGGCCGCCAGGAGCCGGACGGACGCGGGGAGATGGGGCAGCCAGCCCTCGTAGGTGCGTGATGTGCCGCCCGCGTACGGAAGGCAGACCAGGGTGGTGGCCGCGCCCGTGTCGCCGGACCGGGGCCGCTGTGCGCCCAGGGCTCTGAGCGCCGGCATCAGAAGCGCGGCGCCGACGCCGGGGCGCGCAGTGTGCCGAGGTGCCGGTGCCAGAGGTGGTCCGGGTTGTTCTCCACCGTCTCGATGACCTCGCGCATCGCGGCGAGGACCGGTGGCTGGTCGGTGTTGTAGACGTTGCCCTGGAGCAGGCGCAGGACGTCGAGGCGGTAGCGGGGGTCCTGGACGAAGGCGGTGAAGAGGATGTTGAGCCGGTAGTAGAGGGTGATGAAGGTGTACCAATTGGTCAGCCCGCACCGCTGCTTGGCCTCGTACTCCGCGAAGCGGGGGCGGGTGAAGTCCCCGGCCGCGGCGGCGGCGATGACGTCCTGGGACAGCAGTCGCGCGCCGTGCATGGCGATGCCGACGCCGCTGGAGAAGATCGGGTCGACGAACCGGGCGGCGTCGCCGACCAGGGCCCACCCGTCGCCGGCGATCTGCCGCATGGCGTAGCTGAAGTCGCCGTCGACCGTCAGCGGGCGGACGGGCGTGCAGGTGCGCAGCGCCGCGGCCAGATCGGGGCGGTGGTCCAGCGCGCCCCAGAAGAACTTCTCGCGGTCGCCGCCGGCCTGCCGCAGCCGGCTCTTGCGGGAGACCACGCCGACACTGGTGACGGTGTCGGTGATCGGGATCTGCCAGACCCAGCTGTCCTCGGCCGGCAGGAAGTGCACGAAGAGGTAGTCGGTCAGCTCGGTGCGGCCGGCGATGCCCTCGCGGTCCAGCCCGGTGAACCAGCCGTGCACGGCGTACTGGTCGAAGGTCGGGTCGGTGACCTTCAGGCCCAGCTGGCGGCCGAGTACGGTGCCGCGCCCGCTGGCGTCGATCACCATCCGTACCGTGGCCGTGCTCGTGCCGGCGCCCGAGGCGTGCACGATCCGCTGGGTGTCGCCGTCGAACTCCACCCGGCGGACCCGGGTGCCCTCGAAGACCTTGGCGCCCAGGCCGGCGCTGTGCTCCAGCAGCAGTCGGTCGAAGCGGCCCCGGTCCACGTGGTAGGTGTACGTCTGGCCGCCCCACAGCTCCTCGTCCTCGGCGAAGGCCAGGTCGGCGACGTCGAAGGCGTCGGTGGCGCGGGCGCCGGTGGGGGAGGTCCAGGCGGCACCGTACTTCTTGGGGAAGCCCGCCGCGTCGACCTTCGCCAGGGCGCCGAGGTCCTGCAGTACCGGCGTGGTGGCCGGAACCAGCGATTCCCCCACATGCGGGCGCGGGAACTCCTCGCCCTCGAATACCGCTACCGAGAGTCCGGCCCGGGCCAAATAGGAAGCAGCCGTGGAACCGCCCGGACCGCCGCCGATGATTCCGATGTCAAAGTCCGTCACGCTGACCTCCTCAGGCCCGCACCTGAGCGTCCGACAATTCCACGAGCAGTGCCGCGATATTGTCGATCGTCGCGAAATTGGAACCCACCACCTGGTCATGCGGAATGGAAATACCCAGGGTCGCCTGAATATGGCCGATCAGCTGGACGGTGGTGAGCGAGGTGAGGATTCCCCACTCCAGGAGCGGCGCGTCGAGCGCGATCTCTTCCTGCGGGGAGCCCAGAACCTCCTTCTGGAGGTACTCCCGGACGACGGTGACCGCCTCGTTCTTGGTCATCGTGGTGCATCTCTCCTGTAGCCGGCGCCATTCGGACCTCGCTAGCTGACCACAGCGAAACGCTGGGAACCACACCCGATTCGCAATGGGTCCGATCACGTTCCCTGATCGGTTCCCGGCCCATTTACCGGCGAGTGCGCACGGCGCCGCGCATTTTTCTGAACCTCTTTCCGGTAATGGTTGGTGAACGGCTGGACCGGCTGCTAGCTTTCGGCCAACCCGCGAAAGGACTCACTGTGTCTGATTCTCTGTATGACGTCGGAATCATCGGTGGCGGCCCTGCCGGGGCCACCATGGCTGCTTATCTCGCACAGGCCGGCCTGTCCTGCGTCATACTCGAAGCAGAGCATTTTCCGCGCCCGCACGTAGGCGAATCCCTGGTGCCGGCCACCACGCCGGTACTCGCGGAGACGGGTGCCCTGGAGAAGGTGGAGAAGGCGGGCTTCCCGCGCAAGTACGGAGCCGCCTGGACCGCCGCCGTGGACGACTCGGTCCCGCACCTCGGTTTCCGGGGGCTGCACCGCGGATTCCGGTTGGCGGACGTCCAGTTCAGCGAGCGGGACCAGCCCGGGGTCCACCAGGACCACACCTACCACGTGGACCGGGGGCTCTTCGACGAGCTGCTGCTGGACCACGCCTCCGAACTCGGCGCGGTGGTCCGCCAGGGCGCCCGCGTGCAGCGTGTGGACCTCGACGGTGACATCAAGCGGATCACGTTCCGAACCGAGAGCGCCGAGTCGACCGTACGCGCGC
Organism: Streptomyces sp. NPDC021749; assembly: GCF_040640655.1. Taxonomy (NCBI): domain Bacteria; kingdom Bacillati; phylum Actinomycetota; class Actinomycetes; order Kitasatosporales; family Streptomycetaceae; genus Streptomyces; species Streptomyces sp. NPDC021749. The sequence continues at coordinate 38,065 of NZ_JBFACE010000027.1, forward strand.
GGATGATCGTGGACGCCAGCGGCCGCGGCACGTTCCTCGGCCGGAAGCTGAAGCTGAAGGAGCCGGACCCGGTCTTCAACCAGTACGCGATCCACACCTGGTTCGAGGGCCTGGACCGGCAAGCGGTCAGCGGTACCGATGACCGCGCGGACTACATCTTCATCCACTTCCTGCCCCTCACCGACACCTGGGTGTGGCAGATCCCCATCACCGACACCGTCACCAGCATCGGCGTGGTCACGCAGAAGGCCCGTTTCAAGGAAGCGGCGGCCGACGACCTGGAGACGTTCTTCTGGGACTCCATCGACTCCCGCCCCGAACTGGGCCGCGCCCTGCGGGCGGCCGAGCGGGTACGCCCCTTCAAGTCCGAGGGCGACTACAGCTACGCGATGCGTGAACTCTGCGGCGACGGCTGGCTGTTGGTGGGTGATGCCGCCCGGTTCGTCGACCCGATCTTCTCCAGCGGCGTCAGCGTCGCGCTCAACAGCGCCCGGCTGGCCGCCCGCGACATCATCGCGGCCCACCGCGCCGGCGACTTCGCCCGGGAGCGGTTCGCGACGTACGAGGGCAAGCTGCGCAAGGCCGTCCGCAACTGGTACGAGTTCATCTCCATCTACTACCGGCTCAACATCCTCTTCACCGCCTTCGTGCAGGACCCCCGCTACCGCGTCGACGTCCTGAAGATGCTCCAGGGCGACGTCTACGACGCCGAGGAGCCGGCCGCGCTCGCCAAGATGCGCGAGGTCCTGCGCGAGGTCGAGTCCGACCCCCAGCACCTGTGGCACCGGCACCTGGGGTCGGTGCGAGCCACCTCGCCCTCGACGGGCGCTTGAGAAGCGCGGGAAGGCGGACCGTACTCATGGCCCCCAACACCCTGGACACCCCCTCCGCCGGCGACCGCGGAACGGGTATCGCCCGGCCCTGGTGGTTCTGGACCGGTGTGATCCTCTCGTGCGCCGGGATCGCCCTGCACCTGCCCATGTTCTTCGCCATGCGCACGATGCACTACCGCATGGCCGGCATGGCGATGGACGGTTCGCCCGCCATGACGGCCGGCATGGCCCTGCTGATCGTGGGCCTGGTGGCGGCCGTCATCGGCCTGGTCCACAGGGCGCCCTCGGCCGATGCCGCCGCGGCGGCCGGCCGCTATCACGTGGCCCCGGGGCCGCAGCAGCGGCTCACTCCGGCCCACCGGCGGCTCATCGCCGCGTTGTCCCTCGCACTGATCATCGATGTGATGAAGCCCGCCACGCTCGCGTTCATCATCCCCGGCATGCGCGAGGAATACGGGATCGGTGCCCCGGAAGCGGCGGCGCTGCCGGTCGTGGCACTGACCGGCACCATCGTCGGTTCCCTGGTCTGGGGCTGGCTCGCCGACCGCCTCGGTCGCCGTGCCACGATCCTGCTGTCCTCGCTGATGTTCATCACGACCACCGTCTGCGCCGTGATGCCCAGCTTCGAGTGGAACCTCGTCATGTGCCTGGTGATGGGCGCCGCGGCGGGCGGGCTGCTGCCCATCGCCTACGCGCTGATGGCGGAGTCGGTACCGGCCCGACAGCGCAGCGTCGTCATGGTGCTCCAAGCCGGTCTGGTCACCGTCGCCGCCTACTTCTTCACCAGCGCGCTCGCCGCCGCCCTGATCCCGGTCTTCGGCTGGCGCATCATGTGGCTGACGCACTTCCCGTTCGCCGTCGTCATCCTCCTGGTCAACCGGTGGATCCCCGAGTCGCCCCGCTTCCTGGTCCGGTACGGGAGGGTCGCCGAGGCCGAACGGATCGTCGCCGACTACCAGATGGTGTTGGTGAGGGAGGAGGGGAAGCAGGCCCCGAACCCGACCCCCCAACAGGGCACCGTCTCGGCCCTCTTCGGCCGCCGGGTGCTGGTGAAAACCCTGGTCGCCGGCGGGTACGCCCTCTCCTGGGGCATCGTCAACTGGGGCTTCATGACCTTCCTGCCCACGCTCCTGGGCACGTCCTCCGGCGGCCTGGTCCTGCCGCTCTCCTCACTGCTGGCCGTTCCCGGCACGGTGGCGGTCGCCTGGCTCTACGCCCGCTGGAGCAGCCGCCGCACCATGGTGCTCTCCGGCGTGGTCACCGTGCTGGCACTGCTGTGCCTGGCCGTCGCCGACCGGGCCGGCAGCGGTCCGGCCACTTTCGGACCGCTTGCGCTGCTGCTCATCGGCACCGGGGGAGCAGTGGCAACGCTGGCTCCCTACGCCGCCGAGATCTACCCCACCAACGTGCGGGGAGCGGCCAGCGGTTTCACTGCGGCGTGCACCAAGGCCGGCGGGCTGTTCGCGCCGCCGTTGCTCGGACTGCTGCTCGCGCACTACCCGGGGATGCGCGTCATCGCCCTGGTCGCCGCCGCGCCGATGGCCCTGGCGACCGTCGCCGTCGCGCTCAAGGGCCGGGAGACCGCGGGCCGGGAGCTGGACGGGGAGATGCCGAAGGCGACGCCCGTTGCCGTCGGCCGGGTAGCGGACGACCGTGGCGCGTCGGCGGGAATTGCCTGAACGCCGTGAGCCGCGCCGTCTCCTGACGCCGGCTCCCGCGGCGGAGAGCGAGGGGCCGGGCCGGCAGCGGGCCGCCCGCACGCATCACGATCCGTGATCGGTGCCAGATCGGATTGCGTCTTGGACGGCCTTCGGCCCGGTGCTGGACTTGGAGCACGGAGGTTCCCCGGCCGGTGGCCGGGGCCGTCAGTCCGTCATCTCACCCGCGACAACCCATCGGAGAACACCATGCCCCTCATCCATGTGCAGCAGACCCCCGGCAAGACCGCCGAGCAGAAGGCCGAGCTGGTGCGCGAGCTGACCGACGCCTACGTGAAGGCCACCGGCAGCAAGCCGGAGAGCGTGTGGGTGACCGTGCAGGAGATCGCCACCGACAGCTGGTCGATCGGTGGCGACACGCTCGCCGCCCGTGCCGCCAAGCGCTGACCCCCGCGGGCGGGCCGTAGGCAGCTCACCACGTCCAGAGGCCCCCACAGCCGCCGTTCCCGGGCCGGGCAACCCCCGGTTCCGGCCCGGGAACGGCACCGGCCGCCTGCCCCCGCCTGAACAGGAGATGATGAGCCGCCGTGAGCGACGCGCTTGACACCGCCGTACCGCCCGTCGACGCCTCGACCGGTGCCACCGCTCCACTGGATCTCCTGGTCGTGGGATGCGGTGCGGGCGGCCTGGCGACCGCGGTCAGCTTCGCAGAGAACGCCCCGGGCAGCCGGGTCCTGGTCCTGGAGCGCTCCAGCCGCTACAACCGCGGTGGCAACACCACGTGGACCAGCTCCTTCTTCCGGCTCACGGCGGACGGCAAGCCCGCCGCGGACTTCGAGAGCCGGATGCACGAGCTGAGCGAGGGACAGTCGGACGCCGAGTACATCGCGGCACTGGGCCGGCACGCGGAGCCCACCGTGCGATGGCTCGCCGACGGTCACGGGGTGGACTTCGAGACCCGGCCCACCTACTTCGTCCCCGCAGGCGGGCCGCGGCTGATGCCTGCCGGCGGGGGCGCCGGCCTGGTGGACAAGCTCGCCACGTCGCTGGAGCGGCTGGGCGGGTCGATCGCCTACGGCACCCGCGCCACCATGCTGAGCACCGACGAGTGCGGTGCGGTCAACGGCGTACGCGTCGAGGAGGGCGGCACATCGCGGCATATCGCCGCCCGGAGGGTCGTCCTGGCCTGCGGTGGGTTCCAGGGGAACCCGGAGCTGATGGAGCGTCATATCGGGCCGGGCGGAGGTGCGTTGCGGCCGGTCGCCCCAGGCGGCAGAAGCAACCGGGGCGAAGGCATCGAGATGGCCGTGGCGGTGGGCGCCGCCCGCAGCGGCCAGTACGACCGCTTCCACGGCGAGCCCGTGGACCCCCGCAGCCACCAGGCGCAGGCACTGGTGATGGCCTACCCCTACGGGATCCTGGTCAACGCGGACGGGCGGCGCTTCCTGGACGAGGGGGCGGACACCCCGGACAACACCTTCGGGGAGGTCGCCTACCGGATCTGGCGGGAGGCGCGGCAGTCCGCCTACCTGATCTGTGATGCGAAGTTGCTGGACGTCGAGGGCCATGAGCGGTCGCTGCTGACCGACAAGGACCCGATCACCGCGCCCAGCATCGACGAGCTGGCCCGCAGACTGGACATCGCACCCGATGAACTGAGCTGGACCGTCGACCGGTTCAACGACGCCTGCCGGCCGACGCCGTACGACCCGACGCGGCCGGACGGCAAGCGCACCGTCGGTCTCGTGCCGCCGAAGTCCAACTGGGCCAGAAGGCTGGACACCGCTCCCTTCATGGCCTGGCCGGTGCACTGCGCCATCACGTTCACCTTCGGCGGGCTGCGTACCGACGTCCGCTCCCGGGTGCTCACCGACGAGGGTGAGCCCCTCGCCGGCCTGTACGCCGTCGGCGAGACCGCCGGTCTCTACTACGGCAGCTATCCGGGGGCCACCTCCGTGCTGCGGGCGCTGACGTTCGGCCGGCTGGCCGGCGCAGAGATCGCCCGGGCGCAGGTCGCCACCGGGTGAATCCGCCTGCGACTTCCCTTTGAACCTGAGGAACCTGTCATGAAGACCGCATCAACACGCACCCCCTACGCGCTGTTGCTCGCTGTCCTGTGTTCGCTGAACGCCGGGGGCCTGTTCGCCTCGGACATCAACCTGCCGGGCGTGCCGGCCACCGCGCACGCCTTCCACACCCCGGTCGCGTCCGTCCAGTGGACGTTCAGCGCGTTCATGATCGGCATCGCGGTCTCGCAGGCGGTCTACGGGCCGATCTCGGACGCGTACGGACGCAAGCGCGTCATCGTCCCCGGGCTCGGCCTGTTCGTCGTGGCTTCCCTGGTGTGCGCGGCGGCCCCCACCGTCGAGGTGTTCGGCGCCGGACGTCTCCTCCAGGCGCTCGGGGCCGGCTCCGGCATGGTGCTGGGCCGGGCCGTGATCAGCGATCTGTACGAGGAGAAGGACGCGGCCCGGATGTTCGCCACGGTCATGCCGATCGTGGGTGTCTCCCCGTCCATCGCCCCGCTGGTCGGCGGCTATCTGACCACCTACGTCTCCTGGCGCGCGGCGTTCGTGGTGACCGCGCTGATCGGCGTGGTGACGCTGATCGTCATGATCACCTCCATCCCGGAGAGCCTGCCGCCGGAGCGGCGCAGCAAGCACCTGGGCACCACGCTCAAGGGCTACCCCAAGCTGCTGACCCGCCCGCTGTTCTGGGCCTACACCATCAACCTGGCCGTGGCGTACGGCGGTTACTTCGGCTACCTGGCCGCCTCCCCGCTCGTCTTCCAGAAGATGGGCCTGGCCACCGAGACCACCAGCTACTGCTACATCACCGTCTCGATCGCGTACGTCGCGGGCAACCTCACCTCGCGCACCCTGGTCCGCAAGCGGCCCATCAACCAGCTGCTGTGGGTGGGCCACGGGTTCTTCTTCGTCGGCGCGCTGATGATGCTGGGCCTGGGACTGAGCGGGGCCGGCGCCCCCTGGGGCCTGCTGGTGCTGGTCTTCATGCCCGTGATGACCTACGGCAACGGCTTCCTGTTGCCCCTGTCGATGAGCGCGGGGGTGACCACCTTCCGCTCGACGGCCGGGTCGGCGTCCGGGCTGATGGGTGCGCTCCAGCTGCTCGCCGCCTCGCTGGGCATCTTCCTCTCCAGCCGGCTGCCGGCCGGTGATCTGTTCGCCCTGGGCTGGTTCGTGGTGGTGGCGTCGCTGGTGGGGATCGTGGCCTTCGCGCTGTCCCTGTCGCTGGCGCGGCGGCAGGAGACAGCGGGGCGGGCGGCCGCCGCACGTGCCGTGCCCGTTCCGGTGGCGGAGAACGGTGAAATCCCGAGTGATGAAAAATCTTTCGGGGATTTGCAAAGTACTACCGCGGAGTAACGAAATTCCCGGGGGTCTGCCCGGATAAACCGGAACGGCGGGCTCGCGTTAAGCCCTTGCCGGAGGGGTCCCGCCCGGGGGTGGGACCCCGTTCTGCAGTGTGCAAGAATTCTCCTCGCGGCGATCCCGTGCGGGCAGTTGATTCGGCTTTCAATAAAATGGATCGCCCTTAACCAGGGGGGTCCTGTGGAACTGCGCCAGATTCAATACTTCGTCGCGGTCGCCGAAGAACTGCATTTCGGCAGGGCGGCTGAACGCCTCCACATCGGCCAGCCCGCGGTCAGCCAGCAGGTCCGCCGTCTGGAGCGCGAACTGCGCACCCAGCTCTTCGACCGCTCCAGCCGCACCGTCACGCTCACCTCCGTCGGGCGCGCCCTGCTGCCCGAGGGCCGGGAGCTGCTCAAGGCGCTCGACGCCTTCGCCGCCAAGGCCAAGCGGCTGGCGGCGCAGAGCGAGGCCACCTTCCGGGTCGGTATCAGCTCCGCCCTGGGGCCGCGGCTGGACGACTTCCTGGACGCGCTGCCCGGCCCGGGGGCCGGCACCCGGTTCGAGTTCCAGACCCTGGACACCGCCACCCGCCTGGAAAAGGTGCGCGCCGGACGCCTGGACGCGGCCTTTGTGCGGGGCGTGGACAGCGCCCCTGGCCTGCGGCTTCTTCCTCTCTGGCAGGACCCGCTGGTGGTCGCTCTGGCCACGTCGCACCCGCTCGCCGAGCGCGGCTCCCTCGATCTGGCCGACCTGGCCGGGCTGCCCCTGCGGATAGCCGCGCGGGGTGAGAACCCGGTTCTCCACGACACCGTTTTCACCGCTTGCCGCGGTGCGGGCTACGAGCCGACGCTCGGCCCGCCCTCCACCGGGCTGCAGGACACCCTGGCCGAGATCGGGGCGGGCGCGGCGGGCTGGACGCTGATGTACCCCACGGCGGCGCACACGGTCTCCTCGCGCCGCATCGCGCTGCTTCCGCTCAACGGCAGGCCCATCACGATCGGGATGTTTCTCGCCCTGCGAGAAAGCGCAGATCCGGCCCGGTTGGAATTGCTCACGGAGACCAGCTCCCGGGTGCGTCAGAAGGTCGCGCGGGAGGAGCGGCAGCGCGGCGGCCCGAGCCGAACCCCTGGTTCATGACGAAGCCCCGCGCCGTACACCGCGAAGTCCGGAGCAAGTCGCCAATGGGTGACACCCCGGTTGCTTGGATGCTGATGGGAAATTCTTTACCCTCGCATTAAGGTCGGAAGGAAAACGTGCGGTATGTTTTCGGGCAACGGACTTCCGATTCCGCCTCGCCGAAGCGATATCGCCGGCGATGGCGTGGACAGCCGAAGATGAAGTTCGCTAACGGGGTGACACGGGATTTCCTTAAAAGAATCCCGCAGAGATAAAAGTGTTCTCTCTCATCGGTTCCATCGCGACGCGCCGCGGATCCACGCGCGAACCGTCACCCCGTCAACTGCATTCGCCATACATGGAGGGGAATATGGTGATCAATCTTGACGTTACGTTGCGTGACGGGGGTTACCGCAACAACTTCGACTTCCCGCTGGACTACGCGCTGCACCACGCCCGTGAGAGCGTCGCGGCCGGCGTGGAGTGGATCGAGATCGGGTACCGCAACGGCTCGTTCCAACCCAAGGACGGCCTCGGACCAACCGGCGTGGGCGCCGACGACTACATCCGCGCGGTCGCCGAAGTGGTCCCGCCCGAGCGCCTGTGCATGATCCTGCACCCGAAGAACATCACCGACGACGACCTTCCGCGCATGTACGCGGCAGGCATCCGCCTCCTGCGGTTCTGCCTGCCGGCCGGCGCTCCCGAGGCCGGGCTCACGATGCTCTCAAAGGCCGCGGACCTCGGGTTCACCACCACCGTCAACATCACCCGCGTCAGCCAGCTGGACCGGCGTCGGCTGGTCGAACTCGCCGCCATGTCCGGCGACGCCGGTGCCGATGTGGTCTACCTCGCCGACTCCAACGGCAGCATGCTCCCGCGTGAGGTGTCCCAACTGGTCACTCTGGTCCGGTCGGTGACGGACGCGGCCATCGGCCTGCACGCCCACAACAACCTCGGCCTGGCACTGGCCAACGCCATCGCGGCCGTGGACGCCGGTGCCACCTGGATCGACTCCTCGGTCCTCGGCATGGGCAAGGGGCCGGGCAACCTCATCACCGAGCAGTGGCTGGCCTACCTCGGTCGGCACGGCCAGGGTGAGGGGTACGACCTGGGGCGGATCCTCAGCCTCGCGCACCACTTGGAGGCCGGGTTCGAAGAGGCCCGGCCGTCGCTGCCGCTGCCCGACCTCGTCCTCGGCCACTTCGACCTGTCCGTCGAGGAGCGCGCCAAGCTCCCCGTGGACCGGATCGGCGAAGCCTTCTCGGCGGCTCGCGAACTCACGGCCGCGGGGGCCCAGTGACCTTGCGTCCCCCGAACCCGGGCCCGGTGCGGAACGCCGCACCGGGCCCGGCCCCGGACCCCGCGCCCGCTCCGGAACCGGATCCGGCCCGTACCGTGCTGGGTGCTCCTGATGCGCCGCGCCACGCGGTCGTCCTTGCCCCCGTCATGGCCCGTTGGGACCACGGCGCGTTCTTCCGGCAGGTCGCCGCGCCCCTGATCGCCACCGGACACCGGGTCACGGTCCACGACACCCTGTCCCTGCTGCGCGACGGCGATGACCTCACGGCGCTCGCGAACCGCTGGGCCCACCGCCTCGAACAGGACCATGACACACCGGACGTGCTGGCCGGCAATGCTCTGGGCGGAGCCGTCGTCCAGATCCTGCTCGCCCGCGCATGGGCCCGCCGGGCCAAGATCCTGCTGCTCTCCGGGCCCACCGTCGCCGACGACGGGCTGAACGGCAAGCTGGAGCGGATCGCCGCCGCCGTCGGTGACCAGGGCCTGCCCGTGGCCCTGCGCCTCCTCGAAGAGGTCGTACGCGGCCCTGCGCAGCAGGCGAGCACCGTACCGGAGCCCGTCAGCCATCGTGAGCCCGCTCAACCGCCGTCTCCTGACGAGGAGTTGGCCGGATGGCGGCTGTCGTCCGGCCTTCGCCTGCTGCACGACCTGGACCTCACAAAGACCGTACGCGCCTTCCCCGGGCGGCTGTTGCACGTGTACGGCGAACAGTCCCGCCTCGTCCAGCGTCACCACCTGGCCACCGGCCCGTCCCCCCAGCACCACCGCCTGGGCATCCCGCATGCCGGAATGCGCCCGCACGCAGATCAGCCGGCCCTCACCCGAGACGCCGTGGCCCGCTTCCTGGGAGAGGAACAGACATGAACCGCAAGACCGTCGCAGTCCTGCCCGGCGACGGCATCGGACCGGAAGTCCTGGACGCCGCACTGCCGGTGATCGAGACCCTCGGCCTGCCGATCGACCTGGAATTCGGTGACATCGGCTGGGACTCCTGGCGCACCGGGGGCAACCCGGTGCCCGACCGCACCTGGGACCTGATCGGCCGCAGCGATGCCGTCCTGCTGGGCGCCACCACCAGCAAGCCGCGCCGCGAGGCACTGGCCGAACTCGCCCCCGAACTGCGCGAAAGCGCCCCGCAGTACGTCTCGCCGATCATCCAACTGCGCCAGCGCCTGGACCTGTTCGCCAACCTGCGGCCGGTCGAGAACTACCTCGGTGGCGGCTCCCCGTACCGCTTCTGCGTGGTGCGCGAGAACACCGAGGGCCTGTACGCGGGGCTGGACTGGAACCACGTACCGGACGAGATGTGGCCACTGGTCGCGGAGCATCCCAACGTGCGCCGCAGCGGGCGCCCCGGCGCCACCGCCAGCATCCGCCTGCAGACCTCGCACGGCCTCGACCGCATCCTCCGGTTCGCCTTCGAGACCGCCCGCAACCACGGCTACGAGCGGGTCACCCTCGCCGACAAGCCCAACGTGCTGCGGGCCAGCAGCGCCTACGTCCTGGAACGACTGGAGGCGATCGCCGCCGGCTACCCGGAGATCGCCTACGAAGTCCTCAACGTGGACGCGGTCGCCCTCTGGATGGCCCGCCGGCCCGAACGCTTCGGCGTGATCGTCGCCGAGAACATGTTCGGCGACATCCTCTCCGACCTCGGCGGGGGAGTGATGGGAGGGCTGGGCCTGGCCCCCAGCGCCAACATCGGCGAGAACGGCAACTACTTCGAGCCGGTGCACGGCAGTGCCCCGGCGATGGCCGGCCGGCAGCGGGCCAACCCCGTCGCCGCGTTCCTCACCATCGCCCTCATGCTGGAGCACCTGGGGTTCCAGGACGAGGCCGGCGGCATCCAGGACGCCGTACGCCATGTGACCCGCCGCCGCGACCGGGTCACCTACGACCTGGGCGGTTTTGCCACCACCACCGAAGCGGCCCAAGCGGTCATCGACGCCTGCCGCGAGGTCCCGCACACGCCCACCGCCGCCATCGTCACCGTCGGAGACGAACTGCTCCGCGGCGACCTGGACGACACCAATGCCGCCAACGCCTCGCGGATGCTGGGTGAACGCGGAATTCCGGTCCGGGTGCGCCACACCATCGGCGACGACGAGGCCACCATCGCCGACGCCATCCGCCCCTCCATCGGCCGCGACGACGTCATCGTGGTCATGGGTGGGCTCGGTCCCACCTCCGACGACGTGACCCGTAGCGCGGTGGCCCGCGCACTCGGCCGTCCTCTGGAACACCGCGAGGAGGCCTGGCAGGGCGTGGTGGAACGGCTGACCCGCTTCAGCGTCGCCATCCACGACGACAACCGCCGCCAGGCACTGTTCGCCGAGGGCGCCGAGCTGCTGCCGAACACCAACGGCACGGCCTGGGGCTGCCGCGCAGAGGTCCAGGGCAGCACCGTCATCATGCTCCCCGGGCCGCCCCGCGAATGCCTGCCGATGCTCGCGGACGTGCTGCGGGACGGGCTGACCCACCTCCCCGAGCCGCCCCGGGTGACCACCGTCTTCCGCCGCACCCTCGGCATCATCGAGGCGGACGCCGCCGCCCTGGTCGACGAGCTGGTACGGGAGAGCGGTACGGCGGTCAAGCCCGCCTACCGCTGGCACTACCCGTACGTCGACATCCGGCTCGGCTGCCCGCCGCAGGCCGCCGACGACCTCGCCAAGCGACTGGACACCGCGCTCGCCGACCACATCGTCACGGACCGGGACCGCACCGCCGTACAGGAGCTGGCGACGCTGCTGGACGAGCGCGGGCTCGATCTGGACGTCGACGACCGGCTCACCGAGGGGAACTTCGCCGCCGAGCTGACCCGCGAACGCGACACCAGCGGGGGCGAGGGCCCGGTCCGCGTCACCCTGTCGGGAACCTGGGACGGCGGGGACCGCACCACCTACACCGGTACCGTCGCCCTGACCTGCCTCGTGCGGGACGAGGCCGGAGAGCACGCCGCACACCTGACGGTTCCCAACCGCGGCCCCGAAGTGACCACGTACATCACCCACTTCGCCGCCTGCGCCGTCGCCCGCCACCTCACCGGCCGCCTTCGCACGGAGGAATCCGCATGACCACCGCCACAGACAACCGGACCCTGCGCGAGCGGCTGTCCCGTCTGGACACCGCAGCCCTGTCCGATGCCATGGACAGCCTGCGTACCCCGCCGTGCGTGCTGCCCGGCATCCGGCCGCGCACCCCGGGCACCCTCGCCTGCGGGCCCGCCTTCACCGTCCGGTACCGGCCCCTCGACGACACCACGACCTTCCACAACGCCGCCAACTACATCGACGAGGTACCGGCCGGCTCGGTGGTCGTCGTGGACAACGGCGGCAGCCTGGAGTGCACCAACTGGGGCTCCCTGCTCACCGCCGTCGCCCAGCACCGCGGCATCTCCGGCACGGTCGTGCACGGCTCGGTGCGCGATGTGAAAGAGAGCCGCGCCGCCGGCTATCCGCTGTTCAGCACGGGCGTGACCATGGTCAGTGCCAAGAACAGGGCCGTACTGGACCGCACCGGCGCCGAGGTGGACATCGCCGGTACGCCCGTCGCCCCCGGCGACTGGATCGTCGCCGACGACAACGGCGCGGTGCGCATCCCGGCCGAACTCCTCGACGAGGTGGTCCGCCGCGCCGAGGCCGTGGAGCGTACCGAGTCCCGCATCCGGGAGGCCGCGCTGGGCGGCAGCCGGCTGGAGGAGGCACGCGCCCGCTTCGGGTATGCGCGCCCCTGGGAGGACGGGGACCGGGATGCCGAGCACTGAGCCCACCGCCCACGGCCCGGCGTCCCCGGAAGGCGCCGCCTTCCTCGACGTCCACTACCACGTCGGCCCCGACGCGTTCGTGCGCCGCCACACCGCCGCCACCGCCGGCGCCCGCTACGCCGAACACGGTGGCTGGGTCGTCCTGAAGAACCACCTCGGCTCGACCGCCGCCCAGGCATGGGAGGCCCGGCAGCAGGGCCTTCCGGTCTCCGGCTCCCTCGTGCTCAACGACCTGGCCGGCGGATTCGACCCGCGCGCCGTGGAACAGGCAGTCATCCAGCACGGCCAGGACAGCGGACTGCGGCTGATCGTCCACCTGCCCACCGTCACCGGCCGCACCCATCGAAGCCGGCTGGTCCGAACCGCCTCGCATCCGCTGCTCAAGAACGGACAGCGCCCGCTGACCGTCACCGACGACAGCCGGCGGCTGCGCCCCGAGGTGCGCGAACTGCTGCGCGCCGCCCGCGACCTGCCCGTGGTCATCTCCACGGGCCACGCCGATGGGCACGAGGTGCGGCTCCTGGTCGAGGAGGCCGTCCGGCTGGAGCTGCCCCGCTTGATGCTCAACCAGCCCGCCAACCCGATGACCGGCCTGAGCTGCAAGGACCTGGTCGAGGTGGCCGCCGCCGAGCAGGTCTGGACCGAGCAGACCGCCCTCACCCACCTCCTGGAGTACCAGGGCTGGGCGGACTTCGCCGATGTGCTGTCCGTCCTGCCCAGGACGGTCTACAGCTCCGACCTCGGCCAGCCCTCCCAGATGGACATCGGGCCCTGGCTCACGGCCAGTCAGGAGTGGTTCCACCGGGCGGGGCTCACCCCCGCGCGGATCGACGAGATCACCCGTGCCGCGCCCCTGGAGATGTTGAGCCTGTGACAGCCCCGTCGGTCCTGCCGGCGCTCCTGCTCTCCCTGCCCCTCGTGCTCACCGCATGCTGGGCGGGGGGAGTGGTGGGCCGGCGCCTGGGCCAGCCGCCCGTCATCGGCGAGATCGCCGCCGGCCTGCTCCTCGGCCCCTCCCTGCTCGGCCACGTCTGGCCGGCCGCCTCCGCCGTCCTGTTACCGCCCGCACTCGTACCCGTCCTGGACACCCTGGGCCAACTCGGCCTGCTCTGCTTCATGTTCCTGCTGGGCCGGGAGCTGGATCCGCAGACCGTACGCACCGAGAGCCGCACGGCCGGCACCGTCGCCCTGGCCGGCCTCGCCGTCCCTCTCCTCTGCGGTGCCCTGCTCGCTCTTCCTCTCTACGGCCCGTATGCGCCGAAGGGCGCCGGACGCCTGCCGTTCACGCTCTTCCTCGCCGTGGCCCTGAGCATCACCGCCTTCCCCGTCCTGGCCCGCATCCTCACCGACCGCGGACTGACCGGCACCCGTCTGGGCGCCCTGGCCCTCACCTGCGCCGCCCTCGCCGACGTACTGGCCTGGACGCTCCTGGCCCTCGTCGCGGCCCTGGCCCGCAGCGCCTCGCCCCTGGTCGTGCTGGGGACGTTCGCGCTCACCGTCGCCTTCGCAGCCGCGATGCTGTGTGTCGTACGCCCACTGCTGGCCCGCTTCCTCGCCCGCGCCCGCCCCGGACCCGCTGCCACCCTCGTGCTCCTCCTCGGCGGCCTGTGCCTGTCCGCTCTGGCCACCGACCACCTCGGCATCCACGCGATCTTCGGCGCCTTCCTCTTCGGCGCCGCCACCCCCCGTGACGCGCCGACGCTCCGCCAGGCCACCTGTGGCCTGGCCCAGTTCACGGTTCCCTTCCTCCTTCCCCTCTTCTTCGTCAGCACGGGCCTGCGCACCGACATCGGTACCCTCGGCCCGCACCTGGACCGATGGCTGTTGTGCGCGGCCATCCTGCTCGTGGCCGGCGCAACCAAATGGGGTGGCACCGCACTCGTGGCCCGCACCCGCGGACTGGAGTGGCGGGACGCGCTGGCGCTCGGCGCGCTGATGAACTGCCGCGGCCTGACCGAACTCATCGCGCTGACCACCGGACGGGAACTGGGCCTCCTCAGCCCCGAACTCTTCACCATGCTCGTCCTGGTGGCCCTGAGCGCGACAGCACTCACCGCGCCCGCCCTCACGGCGCTCATGCGTGACCGGGCGCCGGCGCGCGACCGGGAGCCCCGTGCCCCGGACGCCTCGCCCAAGGGGCGCGAGTCGCTGACCCTCCCCGCTTGCCCGCCCGAAACGTGAGCGCGTGCCCGCGAGAGAACCGCCCAGCGACCCAGAGACGCTGACAGCCCGTCAACCTCCCTCGTACACCGCTCCACTGGGCGGCGACCCTCCCGCGAGGACGGCCGTGCCGCCGAGGAGCTGGCCCGCGCCGAGTACCTGGACCGGCTCCTGGCCGGGAATCGCCTCGACCCCGGCCCCTATGTCCACCGTGCCCGCACCTCCCCGGCCGCGGACGACCTGCGCAGCGGGCGACGCCGCGGTGCGCACTCCACCGAGGTGGAGTGGTGTCTGGAGGTCGACCGGTTCGACTTCGCCATGCAGCTGGGACGTGAGGAAGGGACGGCAGTGCTGCGCCCGCTCGGGACTCGACCGGCGCCTGCCGCGCAGCCGGCGCATCCTCGCCGGCTGTATTGAAATTCCGGGGTTCGAGGAGAATACTCAAGAGACCTAGCGGGAAGCTCTAGGAAGTGCGCTGCGTGTGGATGAATCCTCACGCAGCGTTTGTATTCCGCCCGCAGGTTTGCATTTCGCGCAGGTTTGTATCGTGCATGCACCTGACGGCGGCGGGCTAGGAGAGTGCGGCCCCGCAACGCAAGAAGTGGGCCCCCGCCAAACGGGAGCTCACCTCGTAGTTGTCTCGTGAGGTCTGCCGGCCGGCGACAACCCTCAGCGGCCGAATCCGAATCCGCGATCATAGCCGCGACCGCCGCCGAATCCGCGTCCGCCGCCGTAGCCGCGACCGCGCCCGCGCCCGTAGCCCCGTCCGCCGTGGTCGTGGCCCCAACCGCCGTTGAGAGGAAGTGTGCTTCGGATGCTCATCTCTGCCTCCTTTGAGGCCGAATGACGATCCGACCCTCTCAGTTGGACCGCTTCCACGCTACGCCGCGAGTCGAAGTCAAATCAAACGACATGAAGCCCAAAAATTCCGCAAGCCGGGCCTGTGCCCACAGTGGCCCTTCATCGCTCTGCGGATTCGGGTAAAACCTCATAAGGGGTCAAATGAATTCCCGCCCGCGGGCTCACTTCACGGGAATTCGCCAGTCGCGTACCGAGGCCACCACCGTTACACCGGTCCCGGCGAGGAGGGGGAGGACCATCGCGGCGAACAGCCAGCCGGACACCTCCCGGTCGGCCGTGGAGCGCCACAGCACTCCGGAGCCGATCGAGAGCGAGATCCCCGTGCAGGCGTTGAGCACGCACAAGGCCCGGGCGGTGCGCAGCGCCGAGGCGCGGGTGCGTGGCCGGTTGAGCGAGGACCGCACCAGCCCGTTGCTGAACGGCGCGGCCTCCTTCGGCAGCTCGGCCTGCGGCGTCACGCGCAGGGTCAGCTCGGCGCAGGCGGTCAGCAGCACCGTCGCCCCGACGTACACGAACACCAGCACAAACGCGCTGCCGATCGACCGGTCCGTCCACGCGTCCACCCCGTCGACGCCGACGTGCTGAGGTATCCGGCTCGGCAGGTGCGGGTAGCGGACGACGCCCCAGAGGGTCAGTGCGACGATCAGTGCGGCATTGGGAAGTAGCCACAGGCGTACGGGGGATGAGAAGACCATGGAACCAATTGTCCGACGGCGAGGCGTCCTTGATGTGCTTCCCTCCCGTATGGAATGCGCCAATACGTGCCTGTGCCTGGGAGTTCAGAGGCGGTTCAGATGAGGTGCAGCGCCGTCTGCGGCCCGGTAGCGGTGGGCGAGGACGCCGGCCACGGCGCCTTCGCCGACGCCCGCGGCCACGCGTTTGATCGATTGGGCACCCCGTCGCCAGCGATGAAAGGGCCCGGCAGGCTGGCTCCGAGTAAGCAGGGAAGTGGGGGCATCCCGGCGGACAGGAGAGGTGCGGCGCGGCTACCGAGCTGCCCACCCTGTCGGCACAGCCGGAGGGCCTTGACTGCCTCACGCTGTCACACAGGTTCCACGCCCCAACGCCAAGCCTGGGGCATTTGGTGATGGAACGGTCGTCTGTCGGCCGTCGTTTTCTTGCTGAGGGTGGAGTAGCCAGTAGCAGTACCTGAGTATGAGGGTTCTGGCCATGGGCGGTACGTGGTTCTTGGGGAGGTACCGCGCCCTGGGGTGATCCTCGGACCCGGGGAGTACGTCGGACGGCTCCCGTGCTGGCTCAATCGGGCACGCAAGGTGGCCGGATGCTCTCCCTACTCCGGCGGGTGCTGCATTCAGCCGGAGGACGTGCGCGATATCGCCGGATCCGCCCTGGTGCAAGCGGAAGCCCCAGGGGGGCGCCCACCGTCTGGCGCACTCGGAAGGCGTCACATTCGAGGGATTCACGTAGGACGTACGTCGGAGCACCCCCACAGCTTTTCGCCGACCAACCTCTCAATTGCCCAATATGCATAGGCCAGCTGAGTTCCAGTGGCGTGAGGGCGCGCGTCATTGCACGCCCAGATGCAATGCAATGACGACCCTTTGGTCATGAGTAACCACCCTCTTGTGGTCGTGGAGGCCCCGGACCCCCGGGGCCTCCGGGCTGTGCGCGTGCACGGCGAGACCGTCGGCCGGGTCTGGTCGCTGCGTGGCCTTCGAAGACTTCTGCGGCGGGCGGGGCTGCAACCCGGGATCGAGTTCGATGCGGGCCGCGTCCACTGGGTGGCGGACAGGTCGTGTTGGCCCGACCGTCCGTTGCGAAGACGTGGTGCTGGCGCGCTGACGGCTCTGGGGATTCTCTGTTCTGCAGCAGTGCTGTTCTACGTGGGTACCACGGACGCATTCAACGCGCTGGCATACGGCGGGCGTGTTGTGGGCGCTGTCTTCGTTGGCGCAGCCCTGGCGGAAGGCATCGCGCTGCTGGGGGTTTTCGACTACTGGGGTAAGAGAGCTGTGCGCTATTCGGGTGCAGCAGTCCTGGTCGGTGTTGGAACCGTGACCGTGACGAATTTGATGTTTTTGGTCACGCAGGTTCAGGACAGGTCGTACACCCCGTTTCTCTGGCTATGGATTGGCTTGGCATTCTGGGCCTGCTGGTCCCTGTGGGAGCTGACGCGACAGAAGGTGTGGAAGGGGATCCCTCATCCGAGGGGTATCGCACTCAGCGTCCTAGTGTCCGGGGGGATCGGACTTGTCAGCCTCACTTATTCACAGATGTACGTTCCGTACTCCACTCCTGTGAAGACACCCTTCAGTGTATCGTTCGGCATCCCCACTATGAGCGCGGACAAAGCCACCCTTCACGTGCCGGCGCATGTGCAATTCCGGAATGCTGGGTCGGTAAGGATCTATGTGGTGGGCACGATGTGGAAGGTCAGAGGATGGCCCACTCGCTTCACGCGAAAGGGTACGGGAGAGAATACTTGGAAGCGCGAGATCTGGAATTACGATGAAACGCTAAGGCATGTTATTTACGCACCCCTCCGTATGTTGGGTGCAGGGAGATTTGTGTATCCGGGTAGTTGGGCAGACCCCGGTGATGACTTGTCCCAGGATTTCGTTGTGGATGTGCCGCTCCGGTCCGGGATCGGGCGCATCGAGATTGACGCAACTGCCTCTTTCATTCGGGCAGACCGAGGCAAGCTGGGCAACGACTATTCGAATTCGGGGGAAGCTTCTTGGGACACCGAGTCGGAGAACGAGGAGCATCTGCGGGATGCCCCTAGATGGGTTGCCCGTGCGGGCGAAGACTTCTACCGATTCCATTCGAAGGTGTACCACAGTAGTGAGATGCTCAATCTCACGCATGCCACAGACTATGCCACTGCGTGGTGGGTTCTTCCGAAATGGCACGAGGGGGATTCTTTCGCCAAAGCTGATACTGACCCTCAGCTATTTGTGTCCATTTCGCGGGACCCCGAAGGTGAGGAAAGGCTCAGTGACTCCGAACAAGAGCCATATGGTATGAAGACGGACTCGCGATGGGCTGAACGTAGCCTTGATCAACTTTTGAAATCTGCCAAGAAATAGCGTCTTGATCGACCTGCATCCCCTTGGCCGGAAGGGGGCGGGCTCCCGTTCCAAGGCGACTTTCAGCGACGGCTGTTGCCGTGCGATGACCGGCGCGGACTGCGGCGCCTTCGCCATCAACTCGCGTGCGTTCGGGCCAGGTGGATTGGCCGTCGGCTCGGTGGGCCCGGGGGCCGGTTTCATTTCGGCAGCCGGAAGCGCTGTACGTCAGGCGGTCGGGACCGGTTGGCTCGTGGTGTGCGGCGGCGGTCGGGGCGATGCATCGTGGCGTATGTCTGTTCCGCGTCCTTGAGGTAAGCGGTGACCAGTCCCGGGGTCTGCTCGGCCAGGGTGTGCAGAAGGGCGAGGGCTTCGGTGAGGTGCTCCCGGGCTGCTGCCTCCGCAGTTCCGGCCTGGCAGTGGGCTCGGGCCTGCGCGTACAGCGAGACGGCGAGGCGCAGTCGGTGGGCGGTGGGGTCCGAGGACACAAGCCGGCGGCTCAGGGCGACCGCCCGGTCGGTGGCCTGTGCGGCCTCTTCGTAGCGCCCGGACTCCGTCAGACGCAGACCGAGGTGGGCCAGTGACCAGGCCACCTCGTGCTCGTGGACCGCCTGGTCCTGCGCGGCGAGTTCGTCATGGACGCGGACGGCGTCCTGGGTCACGGCGAGGGCCGCCTCATGGTCGGCGGCGCCGGTGGCGAGGTGGTGGCCGTAGACGACCAGCAGGTCCGCCCGGGCGGATTGTGCCTCCTGATCCGTTCCCAGAGGCAGGTCTGCGGCCCGTGCGAGAAGGGTCAGGCCGGCCTCCGGCCGGTCGGTCTCTGCCAGATGCGTGCCCAGGCCGGCCAACGCCGCGCTCAGCAGCCGCTGGCGCACCGGGCCCAGCGCGTCCTCGGGTAGCTCTGCGGCCATGTCGGCGGCCGTGCGCAGGATGTCCTCGGCCTCGGGCTGCCCGTGGAGGTGCCGCTGTGCGCCGAGCGCGCACAGCGCCCATACGAGCAGGGCCCGGTGGGCCGCATCTGTAGGAGGAGAGGCGTCCCAGACCTTGACCGCCTCTTCGGCGACCGGCAACGCCTCGCCGTGGCGGCCCGCCTGCGTCAGCGCATACATCAGGGCCAACAGGGCCTGGGCCAGCATCGGCCGGCGCCCCGCGTCCTCGGCCGCCAACTCCCGGTGGACGGCCACCGCCCTGCCCAGCGGGCCCGCCGCCGCCCCGTACCGTCCCCGGCCGGCGAGAGTGACACCGAGCAGGGTCAGTTCTTCGCCGTAGCAGTTCAGGTGGGCCGCGGGATCCTGCCGCACCAGGGTTTCCCGGACCCGCAGCGTCTCCTGTACTGCGTCCGGTACCTCGTCGGTACGTCCCAGGACGACGAGGAGCAAGTGACGGATGGACAGGGCCGTGACGAGCTTCGGCCCGTAGGCTTCCGGTTCCTTGCGCATCAGCTCCCGGTAGACGTTCACCGACTCCTCGGCGGTGTGCAGGGCCTCCTGTGGCCGGTGCAGGTCGGACAGGCACACCGCCTTGTTCGCCAGCGCGGTGGCGAGTGTGCGCAAAGCGGCGTCGGCCGGAGGCGTGGCGGTTGCCCGGCGGCTGATCCCGATGGCTTCGTCGAACGCGTCCAGGGCCTCGGCGAGGTGGCCGAGGGCCTTGAGGTGCAGGCCGAAGGTGTTCAACGCCGTACTCAGCGCGGCGAGATGGGGTGATGGATGCTGGTCGGTCAGGCTTCGGTAGAGGCTCACGGCCTCCCGGGCGGCCGTGAGTGCCTCTTCGCCGCGGCCCGCCTGTGCCAACTCGTCGGCGAGCGTGCTCAGCGCCATGGCGAGGTCGGCCCGGTGCGCACGGGGGTTCCTCGTCGCGAGGGGGCGGTACAGGTCCACGGACTCCTGAGCGGTGGCCAGGGCCTGTGGGAGGCGGCCCGCCTTCTCCAGCTGGCACGCCAGGGTGTTCAGACTCATGGCCAACGGCTCCGCGTAGGCGCGCTGATCGCGTTGGGCCAGGTCGCGGTAGAAGCCGACGGCGTCCTCGGCCGCCGCCAGGGCCCTGTCCGGGTGCCCCGTCTCCTCCAGGTCGATCGCGAGGGCGTTCAGGCTGCGGGCCAGGGCGGGCAGGAAGGCGGCGGGGCGCTCGCGCGCCAGCTCGCGCCGGATGTCCGCGGACTCCTCGGCGCACCGCAGTGCCTCGGTGTACCGAGCGGCGTCGCGCAGACACGAAGCCAGGGTGCCCAGGCCCATGGCCAGACCAGCACGGTGGGCATCCGGACGCTCCTGTGCCAGGGCGCGGTACAGCTCGGTGGCCTTGCGCGCCTCACCGAGCGCCTCGTGTACGCGGCCGGCCTGCTGCAGACGGACGGCCTGATTGTTCAGTGCGGCCGCCAGGTCGGGCCGGAGCGCGTCGCCGTGCCGCTCGACCAGATGCCGGCGTACCGCGATGGCCTCCCGGCTCGCGGCCAGGGCCGCCGGCAGCCGTCCGAGTTCCCCTTCAGCGTGGGAGACGGCGTTCAAGGCGTGTGCCAGTTCGGGCAGGGACGCCCCTCCGTCCCACTGGCCGATCCGTCGGTAGAGCCGGACGGCCCGGTGAGCGGGGAAGACCGCCGCCTCGCGCCGCCCCGATGCTCCCAGCGCCACGGAGATGTTCAGCAGACATGCGGCGAGCTGCACTTCGTAGGTGCGCGGGTCCTGGAGGGCGAGGGGCCTGAGCAGGCGTAGTACCTCACGGGCCACTTGATACGTCTCCGCCCAAAGTCCCGCGTCGCCCAGTCGGCAGCACAGCAGGCGCAGTTGCCCGGCGAGTTCGGGCAGACGCGCCGGGTCCTGCGCGGCCCGCTCCCGGTGCAGCCGCACCAGCCGCCGCGCCAGGTGCAGTGCGATGTCCGCCAGCCGGTGGGTGGGGCGCGGGAGGTGTGCGGCGAGCTGGAGCAGTTGCGCGGGATCCGGGTCTGGTGCATCGACCAGCTGATGCAGAGCTGCCAGTAACGGGTCCGGTCGTTCCACATGGACGGCCACGTCGACGGCCGCCGTGGCCAGCGTGTCCGAGTGCCGGACGCACAGCTGTGTGAGGTCTGCGTCCAGACGGTCGCGGTGGGCGGGATGACCGGCGGCCCGTGCGGAGACGGTCAGCAGGCGACTGGCCTGGGCCCGGCTGGCACCGTCCAGCAGCCGTTCGGACAGCTCGGGCCCCTGGGCCAGATGTCCTCCGACGAAGAACTCGGCGAGCCGGTCCGGGTGAAGGCTTCCCCAGACCTGCGTCCGGCCGGGCGGCGGATACAGCTGGGCGATCCGTTCGCCGAGCGTTTCGAGGGTGTCCGGACCGTGGTGTTCCAGGCCCGGCACCCGGGCGAGGAGGGCGTGAGCCTCCTGCCGGTCGTGCGCGCCGCAGAGGAAGACCGCGGCCAGCGCGGCCTCGATGGTCCTGGTCCGGGTCACGCCCGACGCCTCACCGACAGCCCGCCAGTAGACGCGTTCGTGGCTCAGCAATCGCTCCTCCGCCGACCCGGTCGCGGCGAGGGACGACGGCGGGGGGTGGCCGCCGCCTTCGTCGAGGGCTTCCGCGGCCGCGTCCAGCAGGTCGGCAAGGGCGGTCATGTGCAGGGTGAGCGCGCATTCCATGCCCGGACGTTGTAACCGGTGGGTGGGAAGGGCCAGTACGTCTGCCGCCAGTGCCTGCCAACACGGGCCTTCCTGCCCCGCCACCTGCGGCAGGGCGCCGGCCAGTGCGTCGACGGCCTGACGATAGGCGTCAACGCGGTCGGCGGCGTGCGGTTCCAGCGGCGGCAAGGGCGTGCCCTGCACCGCGTACAGGTCCTCGATGCGGGCGCGTTCCTGCAACTCCGGCCACCAGTCGTCGATGGTCCGGGCGAGCAGCAACACTTTGAACGGTGTGGTGTCCGGGCTGCGCAGGGCCGCGCGCAGCAGGGCGAGCAACTGGTCCGGGCGGGCTTCCGCGTAGTCGACGACCACGACCATCGGTCCGGGCGGGTTGCTGAGCGCCTGCAGGTCGGCGGCCGAGGCGTGCCGGCCGAGCCAGAGGACGTTCCAGCTTTCCTGAACCAGCTCGTCGGTGAAGCGGCGGGCGAGCCGCGTCTTGCCCTGCCCACCCGGCCCGTACACCAGGTGCACGCCGAAGCCCGGTTCGGCACACCAGGCCGCCAATTCCTTCAGCACCTCCCCGCGGCCGCGGAAGGGGACCACAGCGCGGTGTGCCTCCAGCAGGGCCGACGGGGACCGGGGCGTGCGGGTCCTGCCGACCAGGTCGTCCCAGTCCAGGCACCTCTGCCGCAGGTCCGGACCCGGGGCATGGAAGGTCAGTGTGTTGTTGTCGCCGGTAACGACAGCGAAGACGTCACCGTTGATCGCCACGGAACGCTCTCCGGCGGCCTGCGCATCGGCGGACCTCCTCCACCATACGGTCATGCCGCGCCTCCCTCGTCGCCGGTGTCGGCGAAGCCGACGTTCCCGCCGGCGGCGATGCTGCGCTCGCCCGGCGACCGCACCGGCCCGGCCGGTTCTCCGCCTGCGTCGCCGGAGGGGACGGGCGGCGCAGCGGCGGGATTTGACGGCCGCGCACGTGGGCGTCGATCACCGGTGACGGCGTAACCGATGCTGCCCCTCACCGCGATCGAGCGGCCTCCGCTCGCCTCCACCGGATTGCCGTCGCGCACCGCAGCTTCAGTGCGGTGCAGGCTGAAGAGTGACACCACCAGCCCGGCGAGCCCGACGACCGCCCCGATGACGCTTGCCGCCCGGTCGGCGGTGTCCAGGTCCACCGTCAGCGCCAGCGCCGTAAGCCCCACCGCGCTCAGGCCGCACAGCACCGCCACCGCCGTCACCACGACTTTCGCCCTATCCGTCATGTCCTTATCTTTCCGGCTACGCGCCCGACGGAGAAGGGAAACGGGGAATTTGCCAACTGCCCGTTCCGCACTGGCTGTTGCTCGGCAGTCGTTCGGCCGTGGGACGTCGCGACGGGCCGCGCCCGCACGACCCTCGACGATCCCACCGGGACCAGAGGGTGCGACTCGGTGGCGTGCGGCCCGGACGGCCATACCCTCGCCGTCGGTGACGGGGGAGCGGTGCGCCTGTGGGACACCTCAACCGGCAGGGCCGGGAAGCGCCTGGCGGCAGGCGGGGGAACCGCGTTGGCCTTCAGCCGCGACGGCGCAGTGCCGCCGTGCGGGAGGGCACGACCGTCATGGTCACCCAGGGCCGCGGACCACCGCGACGGGGCAGTGCGAGTGATGGAGGACGGCCTGGCTGACGGAGCCCAGGAGGAGGCCCCCGAAGCCACCCCGGCCACGGGCTCCCACGACCAGCAACTGGGCGCTGCGGCTCGCTTCGATCAGGGCCGGACGGATCCGGGACTCCAGCAGGCTCCTGCGTACGGTGACCTCCGGATACCTGGCCTGGTGGCCGGACAGCGACTCGGCGAGCAACCGCTCCTCCTCGTCGCGGAGTCGGTCGAGGTCCACCACCATCCTCCGCAGATCGCCGGGGGTCTCATAAGCACGTTCGGTCCAGGCGTTCCACACGTGCAGGGCGAGCAGCTCCGCCTCCCGCAGCGACGCCTCGGCGAACGCGAAGGCGACCGCTTCCGCACCCTCGGGTGAGCCGTCGACCGCCAGGACCACAGGTCCCTCGGGTGCCGGTCCGCCCCGGATCACCATGACCGGGCACACGCTGTGCGCCGCGAGGTGGACAGCCGTCGATCCCACCAGCAGACCGGCGAAACTGCCGAGGCCACGGCTGCCGACCACGATCAACTCGGCGGCGTGCGACTGGACTTCCAGTGCCGAGAGCGGATCGTCGATGACGACGGTGTGGGTGACCTCCACCTCCGGTTGCAGGTTCTGCGCGTGTGCCACGGCCTCGGCGACGATGTGCTCGGCCAGGTCGCGCAGACCGGACTCGGCCGGCCCGAGCCTGGTGCGGCCGAGCGGCGTGTCCCGGGCCGGCCAGCCGAACGCGTGCACCACGCGCAGCCCGGTGCTGCGCAGGTGCGCCTCGTGCGCGGCGACCTCCACTGCGGCGAAGCTCGATTCCGAGGCGTCGAACCCCACCACCACCGGATCACTCATCACCGTCTCCGTTCTGCGCGGTGCACCGGCCGCACGGGACCCGCACCCCGACGTCGCCGGTGCGAGCCGGTGCGCCGTTCAGTCATGGGGAACGATGGCGAGCGGACAGGCGGCGTGGTGTGCGGCGGCATGGCCCACGTTGCCCAGACGGGGCGCCAGGGCGGGGCGGTGCCGGCGTCGGCCGATCACCAGCAGATCGGACCCCGGGGCCGCCTCGACCAGCGCCCGGGCCGGGCTTTCGAGGCGGACGCTGGTGACCATCGGTACGCCCGGGAACCTCTCGTGCCAGGGGCGCAACACCTCGCCGAGTTCCTTCAGGGCGGCCGCTCGGATCTCGTCGCAGACCGTGGGGTCCACACCCCACGGCGCGTAGGCGGCGACCGGCAGGCTTCGCCCGTGCACGGCGTGCAGCGGCACCCCGCGCACGGCAGCGGCCTCGAAGGCGAAGTCCAGCAGGCCGTCACAGGGCCCGTGCAGGCTCAGTCCCACGACCACCCGGCCTTCCGCAGGGGTGGCGGACGGCTCTGTGCTCGTCGTGCCGGCGCGCACGAGAGTCACCGGCCGTTCCGCCCGGCCCACGACGTCCATGGCGATGTCGCCCAGGAAGAAGCTTTCAGCAGGTCCCAGCCCACGCGAGCCGAGCACGAGCATCCAGGACTGTGCGGCTGCCTTCAGGAGGGCCGTCTTCGCATCCTCCGCGATCAGGGCTTCGGTGAGAGGCAGGTCCGGGCAGCGCTCGTGGATCTCGTTCCGTGCGTCGTCCACGAGCCGCTTCGACCAGTAGTTCTGGTCCGCTTCGGAAGGCGCCCCCACGGTTGTCGGCGACAGCAATGGCCAGGCGTGCAGCAGGCACAGAGTGCGGTGGTGCCGAAGGGCTTCTCCGGCTGCCCAGTGGGCGGCAGCCAGGCTTTCGACCGAGCCGTCGAGGCCCACCGTGACGGCTTGTTCCATGGCGGTCGCCTCCCTCTTGGCAGAAGCTGGGTCACAGGGGCAGGGCTCTCCTTCCAGCGTGCGGCCGTACGGTGACCGGCGCCAGGCGCGTGGGCGCCTCGGGCGGAAGCCGGATGGGACGGGCCTGATGGCGGTCCGAGGGGGCCACGTGGACCAGGAGGAGGCGCGGGCAGGGGGAATTCCGCTGGTGGTCGGCGTCGACGGGTCCGAGACCGGCTGTCAACGGGTCCGAGACCGGCTTCCGGGGGTGGACTGGTCACGCGCTGCTGCATCACGCGCCGTGTCCGGTCGCCGTCGTGCCGCAGTGATGAGGACCGCTGCGTGCGGAGGGGACGGCTCAGGTCCCGACGGAGGCGCTGCGGGTGTCATCCGTCTCGTACGAGAGGTGCGCGGAGACCGAGACCACGCCGTCCACGCTGAGGCACAGCCGCTCGATGACGGGGATGAGGCTCTTGGCGGGGACGGTTCCGGTGAGGGTGACCTGCCCTTCGCGCACCTCGACGGTCACTCCGGAAGGAGCGAGGCCCAGGGTCCGGTGCAGCAGGTCCTGGGTGATCTCGGCGCGGATCGCCTGGTCGTTCCGGAGGAAGATCCGCAGGAGGTCACCGCGGCTGACGATGCCCACCAGCTTGTCGGTCTCGTCCACCACGGGAAGCCGCTTGACGTTCTGGACCGCCATCAGGCGGGCTGCCTCGACCACGGTCCATTCCTCGCGCGCGCACACCGCGGGAGCCGACATCAGCTCCTCCGCCCTTGCTCCTTCGGCCTTGGCCCGTTCCCACGCCTCAAGGTGCGGGATCGGCGTCCGGCCGGACGGATCGGCCTGATCCGCCGACTTGCGGAGCAGATCAGCCTCGGACACCACGCCCATCGGACGGCCTGCCGCATCCACCACCGGGACGGCGGTGACGTCGTTCTCCGCCAGTGTCCTGACGATCTCCTTGAACGGTGTCTGCGGTGGTACCTGGATGACGCCCCTGGTCATGAGTTCCCCGACCGTTCGGTGCTGCATGGCCTTCTCCCTCCGGGCGGATCATGAGAGCGATCGCACAGCCCACCTCTCCATCCTGACCCGGTACGTTCCGCGCCGGATGAGCCGACCGGCTCTTTTCCGCGGCGGGAAGGCGCATCAGATCCGTTCGGCCCTGGTGTGAGCCCTGGTCGGCGCATGCCGTCGGCGTGCCGCTGTGCCACGTTGGAAGCAGGCATGTCACGGCAGAGTCGGAGAGCGGTGAGGACATGCGAGCTCACATCGGAGATCAGCTCGTGGTGGAGAGCCCGTCCACGGGGGCGGTCAGACGGGACGGCGAAATCGTCAGAGTCCCCCACGAGGACGGGACACCGCCCTACGAGGTGCGCTGGGCGGACACGAACGAGGTGACCCTCGTTTTCCCGGGGCCGGACGCGCACATCCAGCACTTCTCACACCAGCCGGAGGCCGAGCAGCCCCAGCCGATGCTGACGGAATCGGACAAGCCCGCCCTGTGGCCGTTCGACCCCGGCGACATCGGACGCCGGGTGGCTCATGAGCGCAGACGGCAGAGGCTCAGCCGGGCGGAGGTGGCCGAGCGCAGTGGCATTTCGGCGTCCTACCTGGCCTACCTGGAGGAGCGACCGGCGAATCCGACCAGCGGCACACTCAACGGCCTGGCCGGTGCGCTGGGCACCACTGTGCGGCGGTTGCGCGGCGGCGGGATCAACCTGCCGCCCGGTGAGGGCGAGGCCGGGTACCACCCGCAATTGCGGGAGCTCGATCCCGAGGAGTGCCGCGCCCGGCTGTCGACACACGGGGTGGGACGCGTCGCGGTGACGACGCCGGACGGGCTGGCGGTGGTCCCGGTGAATTACGAGGTCGTCGACGGGGCGATCACTTTCCGGACCGCGCCCGGAACCGTTGCGGCAGCGGCTGTGGGGGCGAAGGTGGCGTTCGAGGTCGACCACGTGGACGAGGCGATGAGCCAGGGCTGGAGCGTGCTCGTCCTGGGTCCGGCCCGTGCGGTCACCGAACCCGAGGCCGTGCGCCGGCTGACCGAACAGGCCCACACCAAGCCCTGGGCAGGGGGCGAACGGTCGCAATGGGTGCTCATCGAACCCGAGCGCCTCACAGGACGACGCATCGACACCGGCTGAGTCACCGGGAAGGTGGTGGGGAGGATGGAGCTCCCGCTCGGAGACGGTTCCGTGCGCGAACTGCCACCTGGTTGATCGCGGGCCGTGTGGGGCATCGCGCACTCCGGCCGGCCGGCCGGTCCGCCACCGGGTGCGCCTCTCCACGGCCGCCGCCACGATGAAGACATGGTTCCCCTGGTACCCGGCGGTCCCGGTCAACTCCTGACCGCAGTACAAGGCCTCCGCCGTACGCGTGCCCCCGGACCGCGCGCGGCATGACCCAGCTCCTGACCCCCGGTGACGGCGCGGGGCTGCCGGCCGATGCCGCGGCGGCCGGTGCTCCGCTGCAGACGGTGGCACCCGGGGACGTCTTCGCCGCGCTCGGCACCACGCCGCGGGGGCTCGGCACGGTGGACGCGGTGGCGCGGCGGGACCGGTACGGCCCCAACGAACTGCCGCGCGCCGGACGCCGAGGCCTGTGGCGGCAACTGGCGGCGCAGTTCACCGACCTGTTCGCGATCGTCCTGCTCGTGGCGTCCGCGATCACCTTTCTCGCCTACGAGCTGCAGCAGCCCCGGGACGCCGGCACGTTCCGGCTGGCCGTGGCCATCCTCGCCGTGGTCCTGCTGAACGCGTCCATCGGCTTCGCGCAGGAGTACTCCGCCGAGCGGACCGCGGAGTCCCTTCAAGCGATGGTGCCGCACGCCTGCCGGGTCCTGCGTGACGGGGAGCGGCAGGAAGTGCCCGCACGCGAGCTGGTGCCGGGCGATGTCGTGGTCCTGGAGGCCGGGGACGCCGTGTCGGCGGACTGCCGTCTGGTCGAGGCGCACGAGGTGTCGGTGAACAACGCCGCTCTGACCGGGGAGAGCGATCCGGTCGGCCGCACCGGCGACGCGGAGGCGGCCGGACCGTTGCTGGAGGCCCGCAACTGCGTGTTCATGGGCACCGACATCGTTGCCGGGACCGCGAAGGCCGTGGTGTTCGCCACCGGTGCGGCCACCGAGTTCGGGCGGATCTTCCGGCTCGCGGCGGCGGCGCCGGGGCAGAAGACCCCGCTGCAGCTCCAGGTGGCCTCGATGGCCCGCCGGGTGGCCGGGGTGGCCCTCGCCATCGGGGCAGCCCTGTTCGCGGTACGCGTGCCGACCGGTCAGCCGTTCGTGGAAACGTTCGTGTTCGCACTGGGGGTGATGGTCGCCCTGGTGCCGGAGGGCCTGCCCGCAACGCTGTCGGTGTCGCTGGCGATCGGCGTACGGCGGATGGCCCGCAGACACGCGCTGGTCAAGAAGCTGCTGGCGGTGGAGGCACTGGGGTCCACCACGGTCGTGTGCACGGACAAGACCGGGACGCTGACGCAGGCCGAGATGACCGTCACCCAGGTGTGGGCCGCCGGCGCCTCGCATCCCGTCTCGGGCGTGGGGTACGCACCGGTCGGCGAGGTCACCGATCCGCTGCCCGTGCGCGAGCTGCTCAGGGCCGCGGCGCTGTGCAGCAACGCCCGGTTGGTACCGCCCCAGGCCGACGACGGGGGGAGCCTCGGGCCCGGAGGCGGGGGCTGGCGGGTGCTCGGCGACACCACCGAGGGGGCGCTGCTGGTCGCGGCAAAGAAGGCCGGGATCGATCCGGACGCCGAGGAGGAAGCCGCACCGCGCCTGATGGAGAACCCGTTCGACTCGGTCCGCAAGCTGATGAGCACCGTGCACCGGTCCCAGGACGGCGACTACCGCGCGTACGTCAAAGGTGCCCCGCAAGAGCTGCTGGCCCGGTGCACCGGCATCGACCGGAAGGGCGGGCGGCGGGCACTGACGGACGAGCTGCGCGCCGAAGTCGTCGCGGTGAACGACGAACTCGCCTCCCAGGGGCTGCGCGTGCTGGCGGTGGCCCGGAGGCCGGTGAGCGGCCCGGGTGCCACACAGGACGAGGCGGAATCCGGGCTCACCCTGCTCGGCCTGGTCGGCATGCTCGACCCGCCGCGGCCGGAGGTCAGTGCGGCGGTCGACGCCTGCCGCCAGGCCGGAATCCGTATCGTCATGGTCACCGGCGATCATCCGCTGACCGCCGAGGCCGTGGCCCGCCGGGTGGACATCGTGCGGCAGGCCGCTCCCACCGTGGTGACCGGCGCATCCCTCGACACCATGGACGACGACGCCCTGGACGGCTTGCTCGCCGGGCCGGCGGAGCTGCTGCTGTGCCGGGTCAGTCCCGAGCACAAGATGCGGGTGGTCACCGCCTTCCAGCGGCGCGGCGAGGTGGTCGCGGTGACCGGTGACGGAGCCAATGACGCCCCCGCCCTCAAGCACGCGGACATCGGCGTGGCGATGGGGGCTTCCGGGACGGACGTCGCCAGGGAAGCGGCGGTCATGGTGCTGCTGGACGACTCGTTCGCCTCCATCGCCACCGCGGTGCGACTGGGCCGTTCGGTCTACCAGAACATCCGCAAGTTCCTGATCTACCTCTTCAGCCACAACATCGCCGAGCTCGTCCCCATCCTGGCCGCGACCTTCGTGGGCTTCCCGCTCGTTCCGATCACCGCCGTGCAGATCCTGGCGATCGACCTCGGCTCGGACGTGCTGCCCGCGCTGGCACTGGGCGCCGAACCGCCCGAGCCCGACGTCATGGACCGCCCACCACGCTCCCGCCGGGAGCGGCTGTTCTCGGCCGGCGTGATGGGACGGATCCTGTTCCTGGGCGGCATCCAGGCGCTCGGCGTGTGCGTCGTCTTCTTCTGGCACATCCACACCGCCGGGATCCCGTACTCCCGCTTCACCGAGGACGACGCGGTCTACCGGGAGGCGATCACCATGGTCCAGGCGGGGATCGTGGTCAGCCAGTTCTTCAATGCGCTGGCGGTGCGCACCGAGCGCCAGAGCGTGTTCCGGATCGGGCTGTCGTCCAATCCCTGGCTGCTGGCCGCGGGGTGTTTCGGCATCGGCCTGATGGCGGCCATCAGCTATCTGCCCGCCCTGCAGGCCGTCTTCCACACCGCCCCGCTGGCCGCGGCCGACTGGGCGGTCCTGGCGGGCTTCGGCGCGCTGTTGCTGGCTGCCGAGGAATCCCGCAAGTGGTGGCTGCGGAGCCACCGCTCCGGGGCGGGGAAGGGAGCCGGACGATGAGAGTGATCATCGTCGGCTGCGGACGGGTCGGGTCCCGGCTCGCCGCGCAGCTCGCCATCGAGGGCCACGACGTACGGGTCGTCGACCTTCTGACCCAGACACGCAGGCTGCTGCCCGCCGGCTTCACCGGTCGCTTCCACGAAGGAAACGGCTTCAGCCGCACCGTGCTTCAGGCCGCCGGAATCGAGCACGCCGACGCGTTCGTCGCCGTCACCGCCACCGACAGCAGCAACATCGTCAGCGCCCGGACCGCCAAGGAGACGTACCGGGTCCCCCTCGTCCTCGCCCGGGTCTACGATCCCGACCGCGCCGACATCTACCGCGAACTCGCCATCCCCACCGTCGCCGGCGTCCGCTGGACGGTGCACCAGATCCACCGGATGCTGCTGCACCGCCACCTCACGCCGGAACTCTCCTTCGGCAACGGGGAGACCCTGCTGGTCCGTTCCGAGCTGCCCGCCTACCTCATCGGCCGACGGCTGACCGAGTTCGACGTCGACGGTGAGATCCGCGTCGTGGAGGTCACCCGCGCGGGCCGCTCACTCGTGCCCGCGCACAGCACCCCCGCCGAACCCGGCGACCTGGTCACCTTCGCCGTGGCAGCCACCGCCCTCGGCCGTCTGCGCGGCTTTCTCGACAAGGAGCTCGGGACGTGAAAGCCCTGATCGTCGGCGCCGGCCGGCTCGGCACCCAGATCGCCCAGGTGCTCGCCGCAGCTCAGAACGAGGTCACCCTCGTCGACCACGACGAGGGCCGGATCGCGGAACTCACCGGCCGCCTCGCGGTACGCCTCGCCGCCGGCGATGCCTGCGAGCCCGCCTTCCTTGAGCACACCGGAGCCCTCACCACGGACCTCCTCATCGCCGCCACCGGCAACGACGCGGACAACCTCGTCATCAGCCTGCTCGCCAAGCGGCGGTTCGACGTCCCGCGGGTCGCGGCCCGTGTCAACGACGCGGAGAACACCTGGCTGTTCGACCACCGCTGGGGTGTCGACATCCCCGTTCCCGCCGCCACCCCGCTGATCTCGCTCATCGAAGAGGCCACCGGCGCCACCGACACGGTCGCGCTGCTCCGCCTGAGCAAGGCGGGCGTCAACGTCATCGAAACCGCGATCACCGCGCAGTCCCGCGCAGCCGGCCGGGCCCTGGCCGACATCGTGCTCCCGGCCGGCACGGTCATCACCACCGTCATCCGCGACGGCCAGCCCACCGTTCCCACCCCCGAGATACGGCTCCAGGCCGGTGACGAACTCCTCGTCGTCTCCCATGCCGCGACCGAGCAGGAGATCCACGCCGCCTTCCAATGACACCGGCCAGCCCCTCCGGTCGGCGACGGCCGAGGGGAGGGGCGGGAGATGCCTGCTGGAGAAAGTCAGGGAGCCGCGCAGATCATCTCGACGAAGTGGCCCACCTGTTCCTCTGTCAGATGGCGTGCGAGGTCCGCTTCGCTGATCATGCCGACCAGGCGATGGTCGGCGATGACCGGAAGCCGTCGGATCCGGTGTTCCTCCATGGCCCGGAGGACCTGGTCCGCGTCGGCTTCGGCGTCGATGGTGACGGGCTTTCCCTGTTCGAGTGCGCCCGCGGTCATGGTCTTGGGATCCTTGCCCTTGGCAAGGCACTTCACCACGATGTCGCGATCGGTGATGATCCCGTGCAGCCGGTCGTCCTCCCCGCAGATCGGGAGGGAACCGACACCCAGTTCGCTCATCCGGCGCGCGGCGCTCTCCAGGGTCTCGTTCTCCTGCACGCAGGTGGCGCCGGCGTGCATGATCTCTCGTGCAGTGGTCATGGCGATTCCTCCGGGACCGGAGCGCTCCGGCCCCTGCCGGCCGTGCGCCCGGGAAATCCGCGTACACAACGGCGAGGAGGACCACCCGCTTCTCGCGGGTCCTGATTGCGCGGTGCGCGGCTTCGCTCCGCTGCTCCGCGTCTCCGACCGTCCTCCTCGTCACTTTCAGTACAGCCCGCCTGCCCGGCGCGGGTACAGGGCCGAACGGCCTTTCCGCCGGGCCGAGTGACCCCACCCGGTGCGGCGGAGGCGCGGTACGGCGCCTGCCCGGCTGGGAGGGACTTCTCACTCGTGCGATCCGGCCCGCTGCGCGGCCCAGCGGCGGCGGACCGTGTCCTCATGGTCGTTCTGTTCGAGCGCGAGCCCGACCCGGGCGAGTGCCTCTTCCAGTCGGGGGATCCAGTGGCGCCGCAAGGCCCGGACCCGATGACGGACGCGGAGCAGTTCCGCGCCGACGAGCCGGGCCGCCGCCCGTGCGGCGGCGTACTCCGCCGCGGCCCGCACCGCCTCCCGGTACGCGGCCTCGGCCTGCGCCAGAGCGGTGTTCCTCGGGGCGGCCGCGGTGGGGTCGCGGTCCGGGATCGAGCAGGAGGCGCCGGACGGATGCCGCACGCCCATGGTGGACGTCTCGTCGACGGTGATCTCCGCGGCGCCGATGCCCTCCGCTGCTGCTGCCAGGGCCTGCTCACCGCCCAGAACGAGCGCCCGCAGCAGCCAGGTCTCCGCCACGGACGCATGCTCGTGCCAGCGCTGCGCGCAGGTCCGCTCGGCTTCGAGGAGGAGCTCGTGCCGTACCTGCAGGAGGTGCCGCTTCCGTTCGAGGAGATCGGCTCCCCGCAGCGCCACGTCCAGACTGCGCCGGAGGCGGAGACGGCCGGCGCGGGAAGGGGAGGCGCGCACCGGGAAGGTCATTCGTCCGCTCCCTTCCCGTCGTTCCCCGCCGACCCGTGCGGTGTCTCCTGCACGCCGTGTTCGTCGAGCAGATCGGCCGGGAGCATGGACAGCTCACCGCGGGGCAGCGTGCGCAGTACGCGCCAGGCGCGCTCCAACGTCTCGTCCAGAGAACGCAGTTCGGTCCTCCGCTGGGCCACGAAGTCCCGCAGGAACGCCTCGTCGAACGCGAGGTACCGGCGGTCGGTCCGGCTGAGGCCCGACTGCCCCACCAGGTCGGCGAGTTCGCGGACCCGCCGGGCCCGGGCGAGGGCGGCGAGCAGCTGAGCCGCGACGTCCAGATGATCGGGGCGGGTGCGGCCGGGCCCCGCGCCCTTGCGCATCAGGCGGGACAAGGAGGAGAGGGCGTCCATCGGCGGGTACACACCCCGTGCGTGCGTCTCGCGCGTCAGCACGATCTGCCCCTCGGTGATGTAGCCGGTCAGGTCCGGAACCGGATGGGTGATGTCGCCCGCGGGCATCGTCAGGACCGGCAGGACGGTGACGGAACCGGGGCGGCCGCGGATCTTCCCGCAGCGTTCGTAGAGTGACGCGAGGTCGCTGTAGAGGTATCCGGGGTAGGCACGGCGGGCCGGGATCTCGCCGCGAGCGGCCGAGACCTCGCGCAGCGCCTCCGCGTAACCGGTCATGTCGTCCATCACGACGAGGACGTGGCGTCCGCCGGCGAACGCGAGGTGCTCGGCGACGGTCAGCGCGACACGGGGGGTGAGGATCCGTTCGATCACCGGGTCGTCGGCGGTGTTGAGCAGCAGCACCAGTTCACCGGCGGCGGAGCGCTCCTCCAGGGCGTCGCGCACGAAGGCGGCATCAGGGTGGGTGAGCCCCATCCCGGCGAAGACGACACTGAAGGGTTCACCGCCGGCAGTGGCCTGGGCGGCGATCTGCGTGGCGAGTTCGAGGTGCGGCAGCCCCGCCACGGAGAACACCGGCAGCTTCTGTCCCCGCACCAGAGTGGTCAGCCCGTCGACGGCACCGACTCCGGTGAGGACCGGTTCGGAGGGCGGTTCGCGCCGTACCGGATTGATCGGGTCGCCGTTCACCGTTGCCCGAGTCTCCCCCAGGACCGGCGGCCCACCGTCGAGGGGCTCGCCGCGACCGTTGCACGCCCGGCCCAGCCAGCCCGGCCCGACCGGGACGCGCAGCGGTCCGCCGGCGAAGGCGACCCGGAGGCCGGCCGGGTCCATGCCCGTGGTGTCCTCCAGGACCTGAACGACGGCGAGTTCCCGGTCCACTTCCAGGACGAGGCCGTGCCGCTGCTCGCCCGAGTCCAGGGTGATCCGGACGAACTCGTCCCAGCCGACGCCCGACACTCCTTCGACGACGGCGAGCGGACCACGCAGCTCGCGCACCGTCGTGTACGCGACCTCGCCCCAGCCGGTCACCGTGCGTCCCGGAGCCGGGCGAGCACGGTGTCCCGCCGTGCTGCCACACCTGCGGTCTCATGCGGGCCGACGTCCTCTCGTGCGCGGAGCAGCGGTCCAAAATCCACCTCCTCGACCACGGCGGCCGGCACGCCCGCATCGACCCGTTCCCGGCAGCGCTCGACGACCGCGAGCACGGCGTCGACCAGTTCCGCCGTCTTGTCCGCGGAGCAGTACGCGTCCTGGGCGGACAGCGCACTCTGCTGGAGCACCGCCTCGCGCACCAGCCGCCCGGCGAGGACGCTGAGGCGCTCGCGGGCGGGCAATGCGGTGATGCCGATCAGGTCGACGAGATCGGCCAGTCGGTCCGCCTCGGCCAGCAGCGCGGCCACCCGGTCGCGCCGCGCGGGCCAGGCCGGATCCGTGGCCGCCCGCCGGGCGCCGAGGGCCTCCGCGTCACGGGAGAAGGAACCCGACCAGGAGACGGCCGGGTAGTGGCGGGCGTAGGCGAGGTCGCGGTCCAGCGCCCACAGGCAGCGCACGAACCGCTCGGTGTGCGCGGCGACCGGCTCGGTGAGATCGCCACCGGGCGGCGAGACCGCGCCGATCACGGTGACCGAGCCGCGGGCGCCGCCCAGCGTGGTGACGGTTCCCGCCCGCTCGTAGAACGCGGCGAGCGCCGAGGCCAGCCCCGCCGGGTAGCCCTCCTCCGCAGGCAACTCACCGGTGCGGGAGGCGAACTCCCGCAGCGCCTCCGCCCATCGCGAGGTCGAGTCGGCGATGACGACGACGTCGAGACCCATGTCCCGGAAGTACTCGGCGACCGTGGCGCCCGTGTAGATGCTCGCCTCCCGCGCCATCATCGGCATGTTCGAGGTGTTGGCGATGGTGACGGTCCGGTCCGCGAGCCGTCCCCCGGTGCGCGGGTCCTCCAGCGCGGAGAACTCGGTGATGACGTCGGCCATTTCATTGCCGCGTTCACCGCAGCCGATGTAGACGATGACATCGGCGTCGCACCACTTGGCGATCTGCTGGAGCAGCACGGTCTTCCCGGTACCGAACCCGCCAGGTACGGCGACCGTGCCGCCCCTGACGACCGGGAAGAGCAGGTCGATCACCCGCTGGCCGGTGTTCAGCGGCTCCTGAGGGCCGCCCCGCTCGCGGACCGGCCGCGGCCGCCGGACCGGCCAAGAGGCACCGGTCCGCACCTCGGTGCCGCCCACCACGGCCACCACCGCGTCCTGCGGCACGGGACCCTCGGCGGAGATCCGTTCCACCGTGCCGCCGGAGCCCGGGGGCACCAGGACCCGCACCCGTACCGGTCCCGCACCCCGCAGTTCGCCCAGGGCGGCGCCCTCCGAGGCCCGCGTCCCCGTGCCGGCGCTCGGGACGAACGACCAGGTGCGCCCGCCGTCCCCGGCCCGGACGGCACCGGGACGAAGCCGGTCCCCGCTGCCGGACAGCGGGCGCAGCAAGCCGTCGAAGACCCCACCGAGCAGCTGAGGACCGAGCCGCGCCGAGAGCGGACCGCCCTGGGGAGAGGCAACGTCCCCCGGCGCGAGCCCGCCCGTGTACTCGTACGCCTGCACGGTGACCACGCCGCCGCGGATCGCCACCACCTCACCCGGCAGCCCCGCCCCGCCGAGCGAGACCAGGTCATACATCGCCGTCCCTCCGGCGTGCTCCACCTCGACCAGGGGACCGGCGACGCGCACGATGCGGCAGGCGCCCCCGGGCGGCTCACGCCGCCGGGCCGACGCGGCGGTTCCGGCGCCCCAGGCCCCTACGGCACCCACAGTTTCTCCACCTCGGACCCGAGCCGGTCCAGTGCACGTGCGGCGAGGGCGTCCAGCGTGCAGTCGACGTATCGTCCCGCGGCACGGGCGACCACACCGCCGTCGGGGTGCTCGGTGACCTCCGCGTCCGGTCCCAGGAGGCCGCGGGCACGAAGGACGAGCCGGTGGAGCAGGGAGCGGTAGCCGTCGGTGTCCCGCAGCGCCCGGACGCGTGCGGTGGCGAGGCGGCGGAGCTGCTCGTAAGCCGCCCGGCGCGCGCCCAGGTCGCCGGCCCTGGCGGTACGGCGGGCCTGGACGAGAACGGCTCGCCCGGCGGCCTCGCCCTCCGCTTCGCCCTGCCGGCGGGCTTCGTCGAGGATCGACCGTTCTTCGGCCCGGGCGGCTTCCAGGACGTCCGCAGCCTCGCGGTCGGCCTCGGCGCGGAGCGCCTGTGCGTCCGCGTGGGCAGCCCGGAGGAGCTCGGTGCGCACCGGTTCGAGGGCGGCACCCGCCTCACCCGGGACCGGCGTCCTCATGGTGGCAGCACCGCGGTGAGCGGGGAGACGCGCTCGCACACCTCCGGGCCGAGGACGTCGGCCGCCGCCGGCGTGAGAATCACCAGCCCCACGTCCTCCTCCATGTCCCGCCACGCCGTGCGCACCGCGTCGGGGTGCTCGGCGACGAGGACGGTCACCCCGGCCAGGGCCAGTCCCGCCACCCGCACCTGCTCGCCGAGCGCGGCCACCCGTGCCACGGTCAGGCCTTCCCGATGAGGATGATCGCGACGACCAGACCGTAGACGGCGATGCCTTCGGCGAGGCCGACGATGACCATCGCCCGGCCGAAGAGCTCGGGACGTTCGCTGAGCGCGGCCAGCGCCGCGGCCCCGGTGTAGGCGACGGCGATCGCCGCTCCGATCGACGACCCGGCAACGGCGATGGCGGCGCCGATCAGCGCGGCCGAGCCGGAACCGGAGGGCTGCGCGGCCGAGGCGGTGGTGGCGGCCTGCGCCGCCCCGCCACCGAATGCCAGCACCAGCAGCGTGGCTGCGGCCACGAGCAGGAGCGCATCGGCGGCGACCACCCAGCGCAGGGCGGTCCGGCCCCATCGGTGCATGAGCATGCGGATCCCGGCGAAGACCACCGCGAGGGACGGGAGAGCGATGAGCCAGGTGATCACTGCGCCACCTCCGTGTGCTGTACGGGCAGGTGCCAGGGAGCGAACGGACGGCCCTGGCCTTCGAAGACGCGGGAGAACAGTTCGTAGAATTCGAGCCGCAGCGCCTGGATCCCGGTGATCAGCGCCTCCAAGGCGAAGGCGAGGGCGTTGCCGACGACGAAGACGACGACCGCTGCGGCCGGCGCCGCGGCTCCCCTTCCCGCCAGCGCCGTGGTGCCTTCCCACACGATCGAGCCGAGTGCCGCGTGGGTGATCCCGAACGCGGCCAGCCGCGCGAACGAGACCAGGTTCGAGCCCATCCGCACCACCACGTCGAAGAGCTGCACACCGGTCTGGGCCACGCCGCCAGGACCCCCGCCGGTGGCGGAGTACAGGCCGTACGCGGCCAGGAAGAGCCCCACGAGCGCGATCGCCGCACCCGTGAGCGCCACGTCGGTGCGGCCCAGGTACACCGCGCAGGCGAGCACGGCGAGTCCGAGGAAGAGCGCCGATCCCGCGATGCCGTTCGTCGCGTACAGGGCGCGCGCCGCGCCGTTCTCGCGCCAGCGGTTGACGGTCCCGGCCCCGTAGGCCAGCACGAGCAGCACGGCACCGAGCCCGACGGCGAGGGCGAGCAACTGCACGGGCGCCTCCAGGGGGTTGCGCCACAGCACCGGCAACACCCCCGTCGGGCCGAAGAATTCGCCGTAGGCGGCCCCCGCCAGGGTGCCGGCCAGCCCGGCTCCGGCCACGAACGGCCACAGGGCGTGCAGCGACCGCAGGCGCCGGGGCCGGCCGAGCCGCAACAGCAGCGCGGCGAGCAACAGCAGTGCGCCGTGCCCGGCGTCGCCGAACATCACGCCGAACATCACGAGGTAGAGCAGACCGGCGGGCAGCGTGGGGTCGAGGTCGGCGTAGGGCACGGTCCCGTACGCCCGGACCAGTGGCGTGAAGGAACGGTGCACCGAGCCCGTGCTGCGGAGCATGGTCGGCGGGTCGATTCCGCGCGGTGCCCGCAGCGGCACCAGGGCGCCGCCGGTACCGGCGATGCGCGCGGCGGCCGCGGGGACTTCGGCGCTGGGGCACCATCCGGCGAGCGCTGCGACGGCCCCGCGCCGGACCGTGCCCGCGAGGCGCTCCTCCAGTTGGGCTTCGCCCGCCAGCAGATCCGTGCGGCCCGCTCGTTCCAGCGCATCGAGGTCCGGCGGGCGGGAGCTGAGGACCGCGCCGGCCGCCTCGGTGCGGGCGCGCTGCAGCCGGCGGCTCGCCGAGCCGGGCGGCCCCGGGCCGCCGTCGTCGATGCGGTCGATCTCGACACAGCCCGCTTCGGCGATCTTGACGAGGGTTTCCCGCAGGACCTCGCGCGGGGCTACGATCGCCACCCGCTGCATGCGGACGGGCACCACGGACTCAACCCGGAGCATCGAGCACCTCCGCCGGCCCGCCGCCCCGTGCGGCCAGTTCCAGTGCGCCCCGCACCCGCCAGGCATCCGCGGACAGCAGCGCGACGGCGCCGACCACCGGTCCCGAGCCCCAGCGGGACCCGCGCAGCAGCTCGGAGCCGTCCCGTTCCAGCCGGTCCCACCACCGTGCTTCCGCCCGCCACAGGTCCGCCGTCCCGTCGACCCCGTCCAACGCCCAGCGTGCCGTGGCCGGCAGGTGGCGCCGGAAGTCGTCGAACGAGGTGGCCCGTACGGCCGCCCGGCCGAGCAGCCGGCCGGCGCGTTCGGCAGCCGGTTTCGCCGGCCGGCGGCCGACGACGAACACCTCGCGGCCGACCAGCAGGGCCAGCCGTCCCGCCGCCCAGCGCGCGGCCTCCGGGAGGGCGGCGGCCGTCCGCACGGCCGCAGAGGTCCGCATTCCGGTGGCCACCGCCGCCGGTGACTCGTCTCCCGGATCTCCCCATACGGAAGCCGCGAGCACGGCCCGCAACTCCGCCGGTGAGGTGGTGCGGGCGAGCCGTGGCCAGGCGGTCGCCAGCGTGCCGAGCTGGTAGGGCCGTGCGGGGTGGGGGAGTGGGGTCCCCCTCAGGGCGCGGAGGTGTTCCTCGGTGTTGGCGATCTCGAATCCGGCGGCGAGCAGGCGGACGGCGTCGGCACCGCTCCGGGGCTGCCAGCCCGCCAGCACCCGCAGGTGCCAGAGCAGGGTCGCCCCGACCGCCCGCTGCGCCTCGGCCAGTGACATCTCGGCACCGAGGTCGTGCCGGTAGCCGGTGGCTCCCAGGTAGCGCACCGCATCGTCGAGCGTGGGGCCCGCGGCCAGCGCCCGGGCGCCGTGGGCGCCAAGACGCCGGGACACCATGCCCCTGGCCCGGGTGACACCGGCCACCCACCCGGCGCCCCTCACGGCCCTCCTTCGGCCGCCACGTCCCCGTCCGGTGTCTGCCGGGCGGCCGCCCCCACGTCGTCGAGTTCCTCGGCCACCAGTGCCGACACGCGGTCGAGCAGGGCAGGCATGCGCGCGTCGGCCCGCCGGTGCAGCTCGGCCGCCGCTTGTTCCGCCGAGGCGAGCAGTTCCGTGGCCTCCGCCTCGGCGGACCGGCGCACCCGGTCGGCGCTCTCCGCCCGTACGTCGTGCGCGCGGGCACGGGCCCGTGCCACGATCTCCGCGGCCCGCCGCTCGGCTGCGCGCCGGGTCTCGTCAGCGGTCCGTGCCGCCTCCTCCCGTACCGTCCGGGCCTCCGCCTCGGCCTGCTCCAGCAAGGTCAGCGGCGGCTCCAGTTCGGCCGAGAGCTCGGCGGAGCGGTCCGCGGGCACACCTCCGGGCGCCGGTCGGCCGGGTGCGCCGACCGGCCGGAACCGCATCAGGAAATCCCGGAATCCGGCCATGAGCTCTCCCCAGGGTCAGTCCCTGATTCGAGTCTCCACGCCGGGCACGCCGGTGTCGCGCCGGCTCGGGCCGGCCAACGGTTGCCAGGAGGGGAGGGCCGGCCCTCCCTCGGCAGGACCGATCGGTGCCACCCGGCCCTACCTGGGGAGCACCGGGGCGAGGCAGGCTCGTGAGTACGGGCGCCCCGGCGGGCGGATCCCGGCTGAACCCCGCAAGCGCTGCCGAAGGGACCGGCCAGAGATGAGGCATCGCAGCGTCGCCGACCTGATGACGCCGAACGCGGTCGTCGTCCAGCCCGGCACCTCGTTCACGGAGATCGCGCACCTGCTCGACGAGTACGACATCACCGCCGTGCCGGTCGTCGACGAGGACGAGCGACCGGTAGGGGTGGTCTCCGAGGCCGATCTGCTGCACAGACGGACCACCAAGCCGGGCCCGAGTACGGCCGAAGCACTCATGACGAGCCCTGCCGTGGTGGCCCGCCCCGAGTGGTCCGCCGTCCGCGCGGCCAGGACGATGGAGAGGAAGAAGGTCAAGCGGTTGCCCGTGGTGGACGGGTCCGGCCGGCTCATCGGCGTGATCAGCCGCAGCGACCTGGTGCAGCTCTTCCTGCGGCGCGACCGTGCCATCCAGGAGGAAATCCTGGAGGAAGTGCTCACCTGCACGATGGGTGTCGAGCCGTCCGCCGTCACGGTCGATGTCACCGACGGCACGGTCACGCTCAGCGGCACCTTGGAACGCAAGAGCCTCGTTCCGATCGCGGTGCGGATGTGCGAAAGCGTCGACGGTGTGGTCGAGGTGGTCGACCGGCTCACCGCCGCGCACGACGACACCGCCGCGCACGACGACACCGCCGCGCACGACGACACCGCCGCGCACGACGACACCGCCGCGCACGACGACACCGCCGCGCACGACGACACCG
>NZ_JBFACE010000027.1:79290-118038 GCF_040640655.1 Streptomyces sp. NPDC021749
CCGCGCAGCGGCACGCGCCCCAGCCGGCGCGACCCGTCCGTCACCGCGCTCCGGAAGGAGAGGGAGCATGAGCAGCTACGACGTGCACAACCCGGTGGTGGTGGGGGTTTCCCGGTCGTCGGCGGGACGAAGAGCGGTGGACTGGGCGGCGGATGCCGCGGCCGGACGGGGCATTCCGCTGTGCTTGGTACATGCTCAGGAGTGGCCCGCCGGTGCCGCCCCCAAGGAACGGCGCGACGCGCCCGACCAGGCGTGGGCCTCGCACTTCCGCGCCACCGGACAGTCGCTGCTGGACGACTTCCGGGAGTCCACCGTGCAGCGGCTGCCCGGGCTGCGGATCACCACCCGACTGCTCGACGGCCGTCCGACGTCCGTTCTGCGTGAGGTGGCGGAGGAAGCGTCCCTGCTGGTGGTCGGCGCTCATCGCGTGCCCGGGCCGGGGGAGGCCGTCACCTTCGGCCAGGTCGGGCCGGCCCTCGTGGGGCACCCGCCGTGCCCGGTGGCCCTCGTGCTGGAGCCACGACAGGAGGGAGCCCGGTCCGGGCCCGTCGTGGTGGGCGTGGACGGTTCCCAGGCCTCGGTCCCGGCGGTCGCCTTCGCCTTCGAGCAGGCCGCCGTGTCGGGTGCGGACCTGCGGGCGGTGCAGGTGCGGCGTCCGCGTCACGGCGATTGGCCGGCCGACCTTGAGGAGTCCTACGTCGACATCTCCGAGGCGCTCGCCGGTTGGCAGGAGAAGTATCCGCAGGTCACGGTGCACCAGGCGGTGGTGATGGGCAGTCCGGCCGTTCAGCTGGCCGAGGCGGCCGTGGACGCACGCTGCCTGGTGGTGGGATCGCGGGGGCTGGGCGGCTTCCGGGGGATGGTGCTCGGCTCGACCAGCCGCACGCTCTCCCACCTGGCTCCCGGTCCTCTCGTGGTCGTCCCGCGCGCGGCCGGCTGACGGCGGAACGGGAAGGGTTCCTGGAGCCGGTGACACATCCCTGGCATTGCGGAGGTAAACCATGAACGGCCGACCGAACGGGCCCAAGGAAACCAAGGGAACCAAGGAAACCAAGGAAACCCGTCCCATCGTCGTCGGGGTCGACGGATCGGAGTCGTCCAAAGAGGCCCTGCGGTGGGCGGTACGTCAGGCAGAGCTGACCGACTCCGGCGTCCACGCGGTGATCGCCTGGGAGTATCCGCCGCTCTACGGTTCGATCGGTTGGCTCGACGCGCCGCAGGAACTCGCGGGGAACATGAAGATGTGGGCGGACCAGGCGCTTGACGGCGCCATCCGGGAGGTCGTGAAGGCGGGCGACACCTCGCGGGTCAAGGCCACC
This sequence comes from Streptomyces sp. NPDC021749, assembly GCF_040640655.1. NCBI lineage: Bacteria > Bacillati > Actinomycetota > Actinomycetes > Kitasatosporales > Streptomycetaceae > Streptomyces > Streptomyces sp. NPDC021749. Next base: position 80,610 of record NZ_JBFACE010000027.1, read on the forward strand.
GTGGCGTACGGAACGGCCGCGGCAGTGCTGCTGGAGGCGGCTCGGGACGCCTCCCTCCTGGTCGTGGGCAGCCACGGACGTGGTGGCTTCAGCGGAGCACTCCTGGGATCGGTCAGCCAGCACTGTTCCCAGCATGCGCCCTGCCCGGTCGTCGTTGTACGGGGCGAGGCGGACTGAGACCGGGCGGCCGTCGAGCTGCTGCGCGCCGCTCGGAGAGGCGGTGGCTGCCGACGCCGGAGAGGCAGTGGTGACGATGGTGGATTCACTGGTCGTCGGTGTGGACGGATCGGACGCCGGTTTCCGTGCGCTGGACTGGGCAGCCGACGAGGCCGCACTCCATGAAGTGCCACTGCGGCTGGTGTACGCCTCCCGGTGGGAACGCTACGAGGGCACGGTGCTCGCACCGAGCCTCGCCCGCCCCACAGAAGAGGCGCTCGCCGACAACATCGTCGGTGCCGCAGCCGAACGCGCCGGCCTGCGGCACGCGGACCTGGGCATCTCCACTCAGGTTCTGGGCGACGACCCGGAGACCGTGTTGCTGAGGGAGGGCCAGGACGCGTTCGCGGTGGTCGTGGGCTCGCGCGGACGCGGCGCCTTCACCGGCCTGTTGCTCGGATCGGTGGGGCTGGCCGTGGCGGCCCGGGCCCGGTGTCCGGTGATCGTCGTGCGGGGAGACAGAGCGGGCCGGGAAGGGACCCACGGACGCATCCTGCTCGGCATCGGCGATGCGGCCGAAGGGTCGGAAGCCGTCCGGTTCGCCTTCCGGGAGGCCCAGGCCCGTGGCTGCACGCTCGATGCCGTCCGCACGTGGCGCTGCCCCGCGCACGAGACCGCCGACCATCCGCTGCTCGCCGGCGCGCCCGAGCGCTACCACGAGAACCGGGCCTCGGCCCTGCTGGACGAGCGGCTCGCCGAGGAGACCGGTCGGCACCCGGCGGTGCGGGTACGACGTTTCACGGTCGAGGGGGCGGCCCACAAGGTGTTGACCCACCGCTCCGCTGCCGCGGACCTGCTGGTGATCGGAGCGCAACGCCGGCAGAGCCCGGTGGGCTTCCAACTGGGTCGGACGGCACACACCGCCCTGCACCATGCGGAGTGCCCGGTGGCGGTCGTGCCCCAGCCCGCGTGAGTGCCACCGACGAAGCGGCCGTGACACCTACGGCGCGGTCCGGTGCCGTCGTGGCGGGAACAGCAGCGCCGCCAGCGCCAGGAGGAGCGGGAGGAGGCTGACGGTGAGCATGGTGAGCCGCAGGCCGTTGGTGAAGTCGATGTCGAGTTTCAGCCCGGAAGCCTGCCGGAGCAGATTGAGGTCGTAGCCGACGGCGCCCGGACTGTGCGCCATCGCACTGCGTGTGGCGTCCACGGCCTCTGCGGCCCGGGACAGCGACGTGCTGCGGGTCTTGGCGTCGGCGATCCACCGCCGGTGGAAGAAGAAGTTGAAGAGCAGGAGGTAGACGGTGGGGCCGAGCGCGTAGCCGGTCATCCCGAACGCCTGCTGGACGGAGGCCACCGCGCCGGTCTCTCCGGGCGGGGCGTGCGCGAGGACGGTCTCGGACACCGCGGTGGCGGTGACCACCGCGCCGAGGCTGCAGAGCCAGGTGGCCAGCACCAGTACCCAGAGCGCCATCGTGGGGCCGGCGGTGGCCGCCATCAGCAGCGTGCTCGCCACCAGCACCATCAGGCCGGTGATGAGGGCGGGCCGGGGGGTGTACTTGCCGACGAGGTGCCCGGTGAGGATGACGGCACCTGCGACCACCAGCGTGCCGGGCAGATACAGCAGCCCGATCGTGCGCGGCGGCAGCGCCAGGATCACGCTGCCGAACTGTCCCAGGGAGAAACTGAATCCGGCGGCGAGGAAGTTCATCGTCAGGTTGGCCAGCACGGCCACGGTGAACGGGGCGCTGCGGAACAACGTCAGGTTCACGGCGGGCTGTGCCGTCCGGCGCTCGTGGAGCACGAACAGCCCGAGGGCAGCCGCGCTGAGCACCAACGGCAGCCATGCCTGGGGCCGGGAGATGCCGTTCTGCACCTCGGCCATGCCGTGGACGAGGGCCAGCAGCGCGAAACCGACCAGGCAGACGCCGACGAGGTCGAGTCTGCGACGCTGCTCGGCGGCGGGCTCCCGCACGTACCGGGCCGTCAGGCCGAGGGCGCCCAGCGACATCAGGGGAGCGACGAGGAACAGCCACCGCCAGCCGACGGCCTCCGCCACCCAGCCGCCGATCGCGGGCATCACCCCGCACAGCAGCATCTCGGTGGCCATGAAGATGCCGATGGCCTGCGGCCGCCTCTCCGCCGGCACCGACACCTTCAGCAGGGCCAGCGACACCCCCACCAGTGCCGCCAGCACCAGGCCGGCGAGGAGGCGCATCGCGAGCAGGAATCCGTAGTTGGGCGAGAGCGCGGTGAGCAGGTTGACGACGACATCGCCGACGAGTCCCACCATCAGCAGCCGCTTGAGTCCGAAGGCGTCCCCGAGGCTGCCCACGGCCAGGACGGCGGCGGCCACCACCAGCGTCGCCGCTCCTCCCAGGACCCCGATGACCTGGGGCGGCACGTGGAGGGCCCGGCTGATCTGCGGCAGGTTCAGGCTGAGCACGAGCGGGTCGACGACCGTGACCGTGAAGGCCAGGGACAGCCCGAGGACCACGGGGAGGACCGTCGAAGAGGGCCGCGACCCAACCGTCACGCCGCAGCACCTCCCGTACGCCTGTCCCGACGACCGACGGTAACCCGGCCACCGGCTCCCGCCGGCGTGACCTGGCCAACGCGCCCGGCACGCCCATCCGGTCAGTCCCGTCCGGACGATCCCGCGCATGGCTCACGACGCCGGCCCACTCGTCGTGGGTCCTGAGCCTGCCGTCCGCGGTCAGTGCCAGGGCGTCGATGCCCGCCGCCCGCAGCGGGTGTTCCACTTCGGCCACGAGCACCTGGGACTCGGTCAGGAGACGAGGCGAAGGGCCGGGTCCTTCGGGTAGCGACGCCAGGCAACGGGCTCAGGTGGTGATCTCTATGTGTTGGGGCTTGGCGGCCTGCACCTTGGGAACGGTGACGGTCAGCACGCCGTCGGTCAGATTCGCCGTGACCGCATCGGTTTTGACGTCGGCCGGCAGCAGCGTCCGGTACTCGAACCGGCCGGTCCGCCGGGTGGTGCGGCGCAGCACGCCCTCACGCTCGCACTGCCGGTATTCGCCGGTGATCGACAGGTCCCGGTTGCCGATCTCCACGTCGATGTCTTCGCGCTTCACGCCGGGCAGCTCGGCCTCGACGACGTAGGCGTCATCGGTTTCGTGGATGTCGGCCAGCGGTGCCCAGTTCCCTTCGGAGCCCGCTGCGGGGAGGGTGCCGGCGGTCTCCAGCAACTGCCCCATCCGGCTGTAGAGGTCGTCGAACTCCGAGGCGATCGTGGACCCCCAATTCATGGCTGGGAAGGCTCGCTCCAGCATGCTTCCGGGGCGGTATCGGGATGGCATGTTCACTGTGCTCACCTCCGGGTGGGCGGGTGGTGTGAGCGGTGTCTCCATGCTGCACGCCCGGCCCTTGACCGGCTACTCGGCGCCGCCCGGGCCGTCCACGGCTCCCGTACCTCCCCGCGCCCGGTGCCCTTCCGGGGCCTGGCCGTGCGGCCCGTGGCGCCTCGCCCCGCGGTCGGCACCCGCGCAGGAGATCCCCGGGAAGCCCGGTGTGCGCCAGATTTCTTCGTCACCTGTTACGGCGAGGCCCTCGTAACCGTCGAGCCCTTCCAGCCAGTCCTGCGCCCCCGCGCCCATGGCGAACGCCGCCGTGGCGTAGGCGTCGGTGAGGGTCAGGCCGGGGCCGACCACGGTGACCGATGCGGGGCCGGCCGCCGGGGCGCCGGTGCGGGGGTCCAGGATGTGGGGGCCCCGCTCGGCGCCGCCGGAGGTGGCGACGGCCAGGTCGCGGCCGGTGACGACGGCGCACAGTTCCCCCGGACGCAGCGGATGGGCGATCCCCACGCGCCAGGGGACCCCGGGCGCGGCCTCCCCGCTGAGCTGGAGGTCGCCGCCGCCGTTCACACACGTGTGGTGGGCGCCGGCCGCCCGCAGGAGCCGTCCGGCGCGTTCGACCGCCCACCCCTTCACCAGCCCGGACGGGTCGAGGGTGCCGCCCGGCGTGGCACTGAACCAGCCACTGGTGGCGCGCCCCACCTGCGCGCACAGGTCGAGGACCTCGCGTACCTCCGCGGGGCAGTCGTCGAGTCCGATCTCGCCGCGGGCGAGCCGGCTGACGGCGCTGTCGGAGCGGTAGGTCGAGAAGACCTCGTCCACGTGGTGGAGCCAGCCGACGGCGTCGTGCACGGCGGCTTCGATGGCGGGGGTGGGGGCGTCGCGGACGTCGAAGGAGAACACCGTGCCCATCGCCCGCTCGACGTGGCGCAGGCCGCGCCGGGACTCAGACACCGGCCCGGTCCAGGGCACTCTGCAGGGACCGGACGTATCCGGCACTGGTGTAGCTGGCGCCGGACACGGCGTCGATGTGGGCGCTGTGCGCGCTCAGTGCCTCCTGCGTCAGGCGCGGCAGGGCGTAGGCGGCGATCTCACGGTCGCGACCGTTCTCGGACGGCGCGTGCAGCACCTTGACGGCGGTCAGCAGGCCGTGCGAGACGGTGGCGGCGACCTGCACGGTGCCGTAGCGGGTGCTGATCGGGGCACCGGTGTAGGTGCCGTCGGCCGGATGGTTGCCCTGGGACGGGTGTCCGGAGGGCGTCGGGGCCGGTGCGACACCCGCCTGGGCCGGGTCGCCGGCCGGTCCGGCGGGCTGGTGGGGTTTGAGGGAGAGCAGGAGGACGACCAGCGCGCTGGTCGACACTGCGGTCAGAACGGCTCGGCGCACAGCGGCTCCTCAGAACTCGAACGACTCGTGGTGGATGTGGCGTCGGGGTATGCCGGCACCGCGCAGCGCACGCCGGGCCGCGGCGGTCATGCCGGGCGGACCGCACAGGTACACCTCGTGCGCGGACAGGTCCGGCACCAGCCGGCTCAGCGCGCGGGCCGTCAGCGGCGCGGAGTACGCGGCGGGTTCGTCGACGGCATAGTGGACGGCCGCACCGCGGGCCGCGGCGATCGCATCGAGCTCGGTGCGCAGCGCGAGGTCCTCGGGGCGCCGTGCCCGGTAGATGAGCGTGACCTGCCCGGGGAGGGTTTCGAAGAGCGCCCGCAGAGGGGTGATGCCCACGCCGCCCGCGAGCAGCAGCACCTTGGAGCGCCGCCGCCGTGCCTCGGTGAAGGCGCCGTACGGTCCTTCGGCCCACACCCGGGTGCCGGGCCGCAGCCGTGCCAGGGCAGCGCTGTGGCCGCCGGCCTCCTTCACCGTGATGCGCAGGTGGTGGGGGAGCGGCGGCGCGGAGAGCGAGTAGGGGTTGGCGGTCCACCACAGGCCCGGTGCCAGGAACCGCCAGCGGAAGAACTGGCCCGGCCGGGCGCCGAGTTCCGGCAGCCGGTTGCCCGTGAGGTGTACGGAGACCACGCCGGGTGCCTCCGGGCGGACCTCGGTGACCCGCAGGCGGTGGCGCAGGGCACGTCGTACCGGAGCGACGAAGCGGTACCAGACGATCAGGGCTGCCACCGCCGCGTACAGGGCGTACCAGCCGAGCTGGGCGGGCCGGCGGCCCACGAAGTCGGCGCCGTTGGAGAGCTGATGGCCGAAGGCGAGGAAGATCGCCAGGTAGGTGGCGAAATGGAGGTAGTGCCAGGTCTCGTAGCTCATCCGGCGGCGCGCGTACCGCGCGGAGACGGCCCCGGTGCCCACGAGCAGCAGGAAGCCCGCGGTGGCCTTGAGCATGTCCGGGTAGTCGAGGACGAGCGTGGTCGTCTCGTGCAGGACCCCGGACCGTGAGGTGAGGGTGTAGCCCCAGAGGATCAGCAGGGTGTGGGCGAGCACCAGCGAGACGGTGTAGCGGCCGCCCGCGGCATGCCAGCGCGCCAGACGGTCGGTGCCCAGGGTGTGGTCGAGCAGGGGCACGCGTGCCATGAGCGCGACCAGCACCGCGCAGGCGTACCCGGCCAGCAGACCGGTGATCCGGCCGGCACCGGTCAGCCACCCCGCCGTTCCCACGACCGACGCCGTACCGGTCCACCACAGGGCCAGCACGCCGGCCGCCCCTGCCCAGATGAGGAAGTGCGCGAGCACAGGTGCCAGGGACGGCGGTCGCCGGGGCGGGGCGCTGCCGGTGGTGGTACGGCGGGTGGTGGAGACGGTGCTCATGGAGGCTTCCCTTCCGTGATCGGCGCCAGCGTGCCAGCGGAAGCTCTGAAGACCCTCTGAGCGGCAGGACCCGGGACTGATTCACAGGAAACTCAGAGCCGGCTCATACCTCCGCCCACCACCGGGCGAGGGATGCTGGAGTCACCATGCACACTCACCGCACCCCCGCCCCGCCGCACGCCGGTGCTTCGCCGGTGCGCGTCCTGGTGGTCGACGACGAGCCGGACCTCACCGAGGTGCTGTCCGGCGCCCTGGCGGGCGAGGGCTGGGAGGTCCGCAGCGCCGCCGACGGCGGCTCCGCGCTCGCCGTCGCCCGGACCTTCCGCCCGCACGCCGTCGTCCTGGACTGGATGCTGCCCGACCTGGACGGCCTCCAGGTGCTGCGCCTGCTGCGGGCGGAACTGCACACGGTCTGCGTCCTCTTCCTCACCGCACGTGATGCCGTCGAGGACCGCATCGCCGGCATCACCGCGGGCGGCGACGACTACGTGACCAAGCCGTTCAGCCTGGAAGAGGTGCTGGCACGGCTGCGCGGGCTGCTGCGCCGGGCCGGCATGGCACCCCGGCCGGACGGCGACCGGCTGGTCGTCGGGGACCTCGTGATGGACGAGGAAGCACGGGAGGTGCTCCGCGGCGGCGAGCTCGTCGAGCTGTCCCGCACCGAGTTCGAGCTGCTCCGCTTCCTGATGCGCAACCCCCGGCGGGTACTGTCCAAGGCACAGATCCTCGACCGCGTCTGGTCCTACGACTTCGGCGGCCGGTCACACGTCGTCGAGCTCTACATCAGCTACCTGCGCAAGAAGATCGACGCCGGCCGGGCCCCGATGATCCACACCGTGCGAGGCGTCGGATACGTCCTCAAGCCGGAGCCCGCATGAGGCGGCTCGTCCCCCGTACGCTGCGCAGCCAGCTCACGGCCGGTCTGGTCGCCCTGCTGGCGCTGGCCTGCCTGGCGGTCGGCATCACCACAGTCGTCGCGCTCGAAGGGTTCCTGGTGAGCCGCCTGGACCAGCAACTCTCCGCTTCCGCCGGGCGGTTCGCGGTGAGCCTGGAGCACGAGGCCCGGCCGGACGCCGACAACCGGCCGGACACCCGCGGCCAGTCCGACGGCACCTTCGGCGCCAGGCTGCTGCACGGCACCCCCACCCAGGCGGCCGTCGTACGGGACCAGACGGACGCCGCGGTGCCGCTGTCCGCAGCGGACCGCCGCGCGTTGGCGGCCCTGCCCGTCGACGGTTCCGGACACAGCATCCGGCTGGCCACACTGGGGCGGTACCGCGTCAATGCGGTACCGGGCGACGACCGCGACGTCCTGATCACGGGGCTGCCGCTGCACCCGGTCGAGGAAACGGTGCACCGGCTGGAGGCCGTGGAAGCCGCGGTGTTCGGCGGGGCGCTGGTGGTCACCGGCGTCCTGGGCGCGCTGTGGGTACGGCTTTCGCTACGGCCCCTGCGGCGCGTCACCACCACGGCCGCGCGGGTCGCCGAGCTGCCGCTGGCCAGCGGTGAGGTGGCGATGCCGGCGCCGGTGCCGGTCGCCGACCCGCGTACCGAGGTCGGCCAGGTGGGGACCGCCCTCAACCGGATGCTCGGCCACGTCGGCAACGCACTGGAGCGCCGCCACGCGAGCGAGAACCGGCTGCGGCACTTCGCCGCCGATGCCAGCCATGAGCTGCGCACCCCCGTGGCAAACGTCCGAGGGCATGCCGAACTCGCCCTCCGGCACAAGGGGCCGGTACCCGGCGAGATCCGGCGCTCACTGGAACGCATCCAGGCCGAGTCGGAGCGCATGAGCCGGCTGGTGGACGACCTGTTGCTGCTCGCCCGCCTCGACGCCGGCCGTGCGCTGGAACGCAAGCCGGTGGATCTGACGCGGCTCGTGCTCGACGCGGTCGAGGACGCGCGGGCGGTCGGGCCGCGTCACCGGTGGCTGCTCGACCTCCCCGAGACGGCCGTGACCATGACGGGCGACGAACACCGCCTGCAGCAGGTGCTCGGCAATCTGCTCGCCAACGCCCGGACGCACACCCCACCGGGGACCGCCGTGACGGTGCGACTCGCCACCGACGACCGCGGCGTCCGGCTGATGGTCCTGGACGACGGACCCGGCGTGCCCCAGGAGATCCAGCCGGACGTCTTCGGGCGGTTCATCCGCATCGACCACAGCCGCTCGCGCGCGGCCGGCGGCACCGGGCTGGGGCTCGCCATCGTGGAGGCCGTCGTCACCGCACACCACGGACGGGTTGCCCTGACCAGCCGCCCCGGGCACACGGAGTTCACCGTGACCTTCCCCCCGTCACCTTCCGCTTCCACGCCGCCCCGATGACGTGCGCCCAGTCCTCGAAGAGGCCGCGGAAGGGGCCGGGCGGCCCCTGCCCGGCCAGGCCCCCTGCGCCCACTCTGGAGGTGTCATGACGGCCGCGGGAACCGAGGAGGCACCATGCCGAACACCCCGCACCTCGTCAGGGACGTGATGACCAGGACCGTGGCCGCGGTCGATCGGGAGGCGCGGTTCAAGGAGATCGTCGAGGCGATGGAGCGCTGGAAGGTCAGCGCGCTGCCCGTCCTGGCGGGGGAGGGGCGGGTGGTCGGGGTGGTCTCCGAGGCCGATCTGCTGCCCAAGGAGGGGTTCCGGGAGTCGGACCCCGACCGTCTTGAACAGCTGAGGCAGGTCGACGACGTACGGAGGGCGGAGGCGGTCACGGCCGGGGAGCTGATGACCAGCCCGGCCCACACCGTGCGCGCCGATGCCACGCTCTCCCGGGCCGCACGGATCATGGCGCGCGAGTCCGTCAAACGGTTGCCGGTGGTGGACGGACGGGGAGTGCTGTGTGGCATCGTCAGCCGCGCCGACCTGCTGAAGGTCTTCCTGCGCACGGACGAGGACCTGGCGGAGGAAATCCGCCGGGACGTCGTCGGCGCGCTGTTCACGGCACCGGCCAGGGATTTGCAGGTCACGGTCACCGAGGGCGTCGTCACGCTCAGCGGCCGGATCCGGGACACCTCCCTCGTACCCGTGATCGCACGCCTGGTCCGGGCGGTCGAGGGAGTCGTGGACGTGACGTTCGACGTGACCGCCCCGCGGTCCGCGTGGCCCGGGCCGCCGGTGGCGGGCCGGTGAACCTGCTCGCAGGCGCCTGGGTGCGGCGACGGCATGGCCGTTCGACCCCCTGCCCCTTCCGCGGGGGTAGGGCCGGACGGCCCCTGCCCTGGGCGGCCGGCGCACTGCAGGCTGGAGAGGTGGTCACGAGCGCATCGCGGCCGCCCCGCCGAGGAGGCGTCATGGAGCACACTCCCCACACCGTCAGCGATGTGATGACCCAGACCGTGGTCGCGGTCGGGCAGGAAGCACGCTTCAAGGAGATCGTCGAGACCATGGAGCAGTGGAAGGTCAGCGCGCTGCCCGTGCTTGCCGGGGAAGGCCGGGTGGTCGGGGTGGTCTCCGAGGCCGATCTGCTGCCCAAGGAGGAGTTCCGGGAGAGCGACCCGGACGCTTCCGAGCAGCTGCGGCGGCCGGGCGAGGTACGCAAGGCCGGTGCCCTGACGGCGGGGGAGCTCATGACCGCGCCCGCCCTGACGGTGCATGCCGGTGACACCGTTGCCCAGGCGGCGCGGACGATGGCCCGCAAGTCCGTCAAGCGGCTGCCCGTGGTCGACGCCACGGGGATGCTGCAGGGCATCGTCAGCCGCTCCGACCTGCTGAAGGTGTTCCTGCGCTCCGACGAGGACCTGGCGGCGGAAGTACGCGCGGAGATCGTCGGCCGGCTCTTTCCCGGAACGCCGGACGAGGTGGCGGTCAGCGTCACCGACGGGGTGGTCACCCTCAGGGGACCGGTCCCCGACCGGGCACTGATGGCCGTGGCGGCCCGCCTGGTGCGGGCGGTCGAGGGAGTCGTGGACGTGACGTTCGAGCTGACCGGACCCGCTCAGGTTCCCACGCCGGACGAGCCGACGACGCGGCCGCGCTCCTGAGCCTCGGTCGCCCGCCGCAGGCACCTTCCGGAGGCCGGCACCGTGACACCCACCCCCTCGCGCGCGGGCGAGGTCTGCGCCCTGCTCACCGACGGGAGCACGATCGCACTGCGCCCGGCGCGCCCGGAGGACCGCGGGCAGGTGCTCCGTCTCTACGGCGAGATGTCCGCCGACAACCTGCGCAGCCGGTTCTTCGCGGTGAGCCGCCGCGCCGGTGAGCAGGCCGCCGATCGGGTCTGTGCGCCCGCTCGCCCCGGGCACCGTACGCTGCTCGCCTTTCACGGCGACCGCCTGGTCGGCGTCGCCGAGTACGAGACCACCGGCGATCCCGCGACAGCCGAAATCGCCCTGGCGGTCGCCGACGACTTCCACCACCGCGGCGTGGGCACCCTGATGCTGGAACACCTCGTCAACGTGGCACGCGAGAACGGGGTCGAGGTCTTCACCGCCGACGTACTCGCCGACAACCACCTCATACACCGGGTCTTCGAAGACCTCGGACTGCGGGTCACCCGTCAGTACGACGGCACCACCGTGCGCGGCGTCATCCGGCTCGTGCCGGACGAGCGCTATCTCTCGGCGGTGGACGTCCGCGGCCGCACCGCCGGCACCGCGAGCCTGCGGCCGCTGCTGCGCCCCCGGTCCGTCGCCGTCATAGGAGCCGGCACGAGGCCGGGATCGGTAGGGCGGGCGATACTCCACAACCTGCGGGAGGCGCACTTCGCCGGGCGCCTCAACGCCGTCAATCCGCATGCGCACGCCGTGTTGAGGGTCCCGGCGTACGCGTCCGTCGCAAAGCTCCCGCAGCCTCCGGACCTCGCCGTCCTCGCCATACCCGCCGCAGCGGTTCCGGAGGCCGCGGCCCAGTGCGGCAGAGCGGGCGTCGGAGCGCTGGTGGTGGTGACGTCCGGACTCGACGCGGGTCAGACCGCGGAGCTGACGGCTGCCTGCCGCCACTGGGGAATGCGGCTGGTGGGCCCCCACTGCCTGGGCATCGCCAACACCGAAGAGCCGGTCCGGATGAACGCGACCTTCGCGGTCACCGCACCGCTGCCGGGCACCGCCGGGGTCGCCGTGCAGTCCGGCGGGGTCGGTATCGCACTCCTCGACGGCCTCGCACATCTGGGCATCGGCATTTCCAGCTTCGTTTCGCTCGGTGACAAGCGCGACGTGAGCAGCAACGACATGCTGCAGTGGTGGGAGTGCGACGGCCGCACCGAGCTGGGTCTTTTGCACCTGGAGTCGTTCGGCAACCCTCGCGCCTTCTCCCGTACGGCCCGGCGCGTCGCCCGTCGCATGCCGTTGCTGACGGTCGACGCCGGGCGCTCGGAGGCCGGCCGCCGGGCCGCCGCCTCGCACACCGCGGCCGCGGCGACCCCGACCATGACCCGTCGGGCGCTGTTCGCCCAGGCGGGCATCACCGCCACCCGCACCCTCGGCGAACTGCTGGACGCTGCCGCGCTGCTGCACTCCCAGCCGCTGCCCGCGGGCGGACGGGTCGCCGTGGTCTCCAACGCCGGCGGCGCGGGAGTGCTCGCCGCGGACGCATGTGCGGACGCGGGCCTGACCGTCCCCGAACTGCCACCGGGCCTGGCCGGCGAGCTGCTCGCCATGCTTCCCCGCGGCGCGCGGGCCGCGAACCCCGTCGACCTCACCCCGGCGGTGACCGTGCAGACCCTGCGCGAGTGCCTGGACCGGACAGAGCGGTCCGCGGCAGCGGATGCCGTCCTGCTCGCCCTGGTACCGACCGCACTTGCCTCGGCGGTGGGCGCCGACCTCGTCACCGCCCTGACGGGCCCGGTGCCGAAGGAGCCCGGGCACCTGCCCGTCGTGGCGGTCCGGCTCGACCAGAGGGAACGCGTCCGGCTCCTCCGCACGGACGACGGACGGACCGTGCCCTCCTACGGCGAACCGCAGTCCGCGGCTCGGGCGCTCTTCCACGCCGTCGAACGCGCCCGCTGGCTGGCCAGGCCGGAGGGCATCGTCCCGGAGTCGGCCGGCATCGACGCCCCGCGGGCCCGCGCCCTCGTGGAAGCGTTCCTCGGGCGGGCCCCGGCCGACGGGTGGCTGGACGCGCGGGAGACCGAGCAGCTCCTTGCCTGCTACGCGATTCCCTGTCTGCCGCAGGCGTGCGCCCGCACCGAGCAGCAGACGGTGGAAGCCGCCACGAGGCTCGCAGCGCCCGACGGGGGCGTGGTGCTGAAGGCTCAGGGACCCGGCCTCGCGCACAAGACCGAGCGGGGTGCCGTCCTTCTCGATCTGCACGGTGAGCAGCAGGTCCGTGCCGCTTACCGGGACCTGACCACCCGTCTCGGCGCGGCCGTGACCGGAGTCCTGGTCCAGCCGATGGCCGCCCGCGGAACGGAGTTGCTGGCCGGCGTCGTCCAGGACGAAGTCTTCGGCGCCCTGGTCGTCTTCGGGCTCGGCGGTACCACCAGCGAGCTGCTCGCCGACCACGCCGCGCGGCTCGCCCCGCTCACCGACACCGACATCCGCGAACTGCTCGTCGCCCCGCGCTGCGCGCCTGTGCTGTTCGGCTACCGAGGCGGTCAGCCGGCCGATGTCGGTGGCCTGGAGGATTTGCTGGCACGCCTCTCGCGGATGGCCGACGACCTCCCCGAACTCGCCGAAGCGGAGTGCAATCCCGTCATCGCCAGGCCGGACGGCATCACCGTGGTGGACGCCCGGGTACGCCTGCTGCCGCGCCACGCCCGTGACCCGTATCTGCGCCGGCTTCCGTGAGGCCCGGAGATCTGAGGTGGGCACGGGGGGAGACGAACCCCGACGGGTCGTGTGCCGCGTTCAAGGCTGCCGGGGTCGCCAGGCGGAGTCTGCCGCCGACCAGTCCTTCTCCCACTGGGCGTAGCGGCGACGGTTCAGCAGGACGCTCCCGGCCTTGTTCGCGCCGAGGAGGAGCAGAGCGGTACCGGAAGCGGTGACGATACCGACCGCGATGCCCTGGACGACGGCGTCTCCGGACGTCACCGGAGTGCGCACCAGGGAGCCGTGCCGGTCGAGCCAGGCGGTGGTCCGATCGCCCGCACGCAGGCCCTGTGCCACGGCCGTCTCTCCCGTTCGTACCGTGCCGCTTGAGGTCGTCCATCGCACGGTGGCCAGGACGCGACCGCCTGGATTGTCCGAGGAGTTCAGACCGATGCGAGCGGGCGGATCCGCCGTGAGCGTGGCGGACACGCTCTTCCAGCCGTGGCTCTCGGGCCGGACCGCGGCATTCACCGCACCGGCGGCCATGATGCCGGCGGCCGGCGGCAGAACGGCCAGCAGCACCGCGGTGACCAGGAGCATCCATGCCTCGGCCACGTCGGTGCCGCGCTTGAGCGGATTGCGCAGCCACAACCGGCGGATCGTCTGCAGGGGCATGACCCACCCCTTTCGCCTGTACCTCGACCGTGGCACACCTGACGCGCTCAGGTGAGGGCCGAACGGCCCCACCGGAAGGCGGGTCGCGGCCCTCGGCCCGTGACGGACGGGTCCCTTCAGCGCTCGCGCGCCCGCCCGGGACGCTTCACGATGAGTGGTAGGCAGGCCTGAGGCCGGCATCCGGAGGGCACCTTGACCGAGGCAGGAAGATTCTCAGCGCGGCGGCCGATCCGGGTCTTCGTGCTCGATGACCATGAGGTGGTCCGGCGCGGTGTGCAGGACCTGCTCGATGCCGAACCGGACATCGAGGTGGTCGGTGACGCCGGTACGGCGGAACGTGCGCTCGCCCGGTGTCCCGCAGTCCGCCCCGACGTGGCGGTCCTGGACGTGCGGCTGCCGGACGGTGACGGGGTCTCCGTCTGCCGGGAGCTGCGCTCGCGCATGCCGGGCCTGGCCTGTCTGATGCTCACCTGTTTCGACGACGACGACGCGCTGCTCGACGCGATCATGGCCGGTGCGGCCGGTTACGTGCTGAAGGAGATCAAGGGAGGAGACCTCGTCGCCGCCGTACGGACCGTCGCCTCGGGACGTTCGATGCTGGATCCGGCGACGACGATGCGGTTGATGAGTACCTTGCGCGGCGCGGAGACCGAGCCGGAAGCGGACGCGCTGGCCGCTCTCACCGCGCGGGAGCGGGAGATTCTCGGTCTCATCGGCGAGGGGCTGACCAATCACGAGATCGGCAAGCGGCTCTACCTGTCCGAGAAAACCGTCAAGAACCACGTCTCCCGCCTGCTGGCCAAGCTCGGTGTGGAGCGACGCATCCAGGCGGCCGTCCTCGTGAGCCAGACAGGGGCACCGTCGGTCGGCCGACATCAGGGCGCCGGGGATCACTGACCGGACCCGAAGTGCCGTAGAAGGTCCTCCTCGATGCGCTGGGCGAGCGGTTCCACGGCAGCCGCGACCTGCGGCGACATCCGGGTGCCGAGGCCGGTGTCGGTGGCTTCGACGGCGTAGACGAGCAGCTCTTCCGGAAGCCGGTCCAGTGCGCGGGCGAGGCGGAGGGTCGCGTCCAGGGGGAAGCCGTGCGAGCCGGCCTCTCCGTGGGGGGTGGACGGCAATTCACCGGGGAACCGGAGGCGGTGCACGCGCCCGGGCCGGGCCGGGCGCGCGTGCGCGGCGTCCACGAGGATGGCCAGCCGGACGTCGCCCCACGCGCTGATCAGGCGCGCCGGATCGCCATCGGTACAGGTGAGCCCGACGCCGCGCGGGAGCGGCCGCCGCTTCCCCCGTCGAGCGAGGCAGGCCACGACCGCCCATCCGACGCCGTCGTCGCGGCGGTACTCGTTCCCGACCCCGATGACGGTGGCCCGTGCGACGCAGGGGGATGCATCCATGGCGTGATGCTCTCCCGGCCACGGCCCACCAGCCCTTCGAACGTCGTGACCGGCCGCCCGGCCAGGCCCGTCCGGGCGACGGAGGGGCCCGTATGGGGCAGCACCGGGACCCGTCGGCCCGGGTTTCGGGAAGAGCGCCGCACACAATGGCCGCGTGGGCATGATCCATGCCGGAAGGCGGGCGATGACGGGCGACGGAACCACCGCGGTGATCGGCACGGACGGTCTGGACGCGCTGATCCGCGTCCTCGCCGCCCGGGGCCGGACGGTCATCGGACCGACTGTGCGCGAGGGGGCGATCGTGCTGGCCGAAGTCGCCGGCGGCGACGACCTGCCGTACGGCTGGGGCGTCGAGCTGGAGGCCGGGCACTACCGGCTGCGCCCGCGCGAGGACGGTGCGGTCTTCGCGCACAGTGCGGGGCCGCAGTCCTGGAAGACGTTTTTGCACCCGCAGCGGGAACGGCAGTGGACCGCGGACCGGCAGGCCGACGGGGCGCTGGTCGTCACCGAGGACGAACCGGCACCCCCGTCGTACGCCTTCCTCGGGGTGCGGCCCTGCGACCTGCGGGCCATCGGCGTGCAGGACCGGGTGCTGGCCGGTGGCCCGCACGTCGACAGCCGCTACCGCGCGCGGCGGGAACGCGCCTTCCTGGTGGCCGCGGAATGCACGGAACCGGGCGCCACCTGTTTCTGCACGTCCATGGGGACGGGGCCGGCCGCGGACGGCGGATACGACCTGGCCCTGACCGAGGTGGTGGCGGACGGCGACCACCGGTTCTGGGTCCGGGCCGGCAGTGACGACGGCGCTGCGGTGCTGGCCGATCTGCCGCGCCGGCCCGCGGACGAGGAGACCGAGTCGACGGCCCGGCAGAGTGTCGCGGCGGCGGCGGGCCGCATGGGGCGCAGCATGCCGCCGGTGGACCTGCAGTCGCTGATGCGTGAGACCTTGCACGCGGACCGCTGGAACGATGTCGCCTCGCGTTGCCTGACCTGCGGCAACTGCACCATGGCCTGCCCGACCTGCTTCTGCACCACTGCCGAGGACGTCACCGACCTGACCGGGGACCACGCCGAGCGCTGGCGGCGCTGGGAGTCCTGCTTCGACCTGGAGTTCTCGCACCTGCCCGGCGGGCCCGTACGGCAGTCCGGCCGCAGCCGCTACCGGCAGTGGGCCACCCACAAACTCGGTACCTGGTACGACCAGTTCGGCAGCTCCGGCTGTGTCGGCTGCGGCCGGTGCATCGTCTGGTGCCCGGTCGGCATCGACATCACCGAGGAGGCGCACGCCCTCAACGCGGAGCGCGCGGCGGGCGCGGGACCGGACGAGGTGTCCTCATGACGGCGGAAGGGCACGGCACGCGCGGCATCCTCGGCGCCCTGCCGCCCGAACACCGCGCACGGCTGCTCGGCTTCGCCCATGACGTCTCCTTCCCCCCGGGGTACCGGATCTTCGACGAGGGCGGCACCGCCGACCGCTTCTGGATCATCCGAGCCGGACTGGTGGCCCTCGACGTGTACGAGCCGGGCTCCGGCCCGGCCGTCGTGGAGACCCTCGGCGAGGGTGAACTGCTGGGCTGGTCCTGGCTGTTCGATCCCTACCGGTGGCACCTGGGGGCCCGGACACGGGGTGAGGTGCGGGCGTACGAGTTCGACGCGCACCAGGTACGGGCCGCGATCGATGCGGACCCGGCCTTCGGCCTGGCCGTCACCCGGTGCGTGGCGGCGGTGGCGATCGGCCGACGCTTAAGAGCCGCGCGTACCCGCCTCCTGGACCTGTACGGGCCGCCCGGCCGCAAGGCTCCCACGGCTCACGGGGAGACACCGTGACATCCGCCCGGCCGGCCCTGACTCCCTTCCCCTACCGGGTGGTCGGACGTACGGAGGAGACCTCCGACACCGCCGAGATCGTTCTGGAACCGGTGGCAAGCGCACTGCCGCCGTTCCGCCCCGGGCAGTTCGCGATGGTGTACGCCTTCGGAGTCGGCGACATTCCGCTCTCGCTGAGCGGCATCGGAGGGAGTCGGCTGACCCACACCGTCCGTGCCGTCGGAGCGGTCTCCGGTGCCCTGCACCGCCTGCGGCCCGGTGAGACGGTCGGCGTGCGCGGGCCGCTGGGCACCGGCTGGGACCTGCCCACCGCCGCCGGGCAGGACCTGGTGATCGTGGCCGGCGGTCTCGGCCTGGCGCCGCTGCGACCGTTGGTGCGGGACGTGCTCGCCCGGCCGCACGGGTACGGCCGGCTGAACGTCCTGATCGGGGCCCGCACCCCTGCCGACCTCGTGTGCGCGCGGGACATCGACGGCTGGCGGACGGCCGGTGCCCGGGCCCAGGTCACCGTCGACCGCCCCGACGACACCTGGCAGGGCGACGTGGGTGTGGTGGCCACCCTCCTCGACCGGGTGGAGTTCGACGTCACCAACGCGACGGCCTTCCTCTGCGGCCCGGAAGTGATGATGCGGGCCACCGCCCGCGACCTCGTCCACCGAGGACTCGCTCCCGAGCGGATCCGGGTGTCCCTGGAACGCACCATGCACTGCGGCACCGGTCACTGCGGCCACTGCCAGCTCGGCCCGTTGCTCTTGTGCCGGGACGGGCCCGTCGTCACCTGGGCCCAGGCCGAAACCCTCCTTTCCGTAAGGGAGTTGTGACATGGAGCCCCCGTCCGACCGGCGTCCGCAGCTCGGCGTGTGGAAGTTCGCTTCCTGCGACGGCTGCCAGCTCACCCTGCTCGACTGCGAGGACGAACTCCTCGGCATCGCCGGGCGGGTGGAGATCACCCACTTCCTGGAGGCATCCAGCGCCCCCGGCCCGGGGCCCTACGACCTGTCGTTGGTCGAAGGCTCGGTCACCACCGCGCAGGACGCCCGGCGAATCCAGCAGATCCGGGCCGCCTCCCGCCGCCTGGTCACCATCGGCGCCTGCGCCACCGCGGGCGGCGTCCAGGCGCTCCGCAACTACGCCGACGTTGCCGAGTTCCAGGCCGCGGTCTACGCCCGTCCCGACTACATCGACACCCTCGCCACCTCCACGCCCATCAGCGCCCATGTCCCCGTCGACCTCGAACTCCGCGGCTGCCCCATCGACCGTGGCCAGCTCGTCGAGGTCATCACCGCCTACCTCGCCGGCCGGACGCCCGACGTGCCGGCGCACAGCGTGTGCTTCGAGTGCAAGCGGCGCGGCACCGTCTGTGTGACGGTCGCGCACGGCACGCCCTGCCTGGGCCCCGTCACCCACGCCGGCTGCGGCGCACTGTGCCCCGCGTACGGCCGGGGCTGCTACGGCTGCTTCGGCCCGTCGTACTCGACGAACTTCGGCTCGTTCATCCCGCTGCTGCGGAGGGACGGAATGGACACCCTGGACGTGGTACGGGTGCTGAGCACCTTCAACACCGCAGCACCGGAGTTCGAGGCGGCCGCACGGAAGGAGCTCACCGAGTGAGCCCCCGGGAAACGAAGCTGCTGCGGGTGGAATCCCTCGCCCGGGTCGAGGGCCAGGGCGCGCTGCATCTGCGTCTCCAGGACGGCGAGGTGGCCGAGGCGCTGCTGAAGATCTACGAACCGCCGCGTTTCTTCGAGGCATTCCTGCGCGGGCGCTCCTACACGGAACCCCCCGACATCACCTCCCGGGTGTGCGGAATCTGCCCGGTCGCCTACCAGATGAGCGCCTGCCGCGCGATCGAGAACGCCTGCGGCACCGTGGTGGACGGGCAGCTGGCCGCCCTGCGCCGACTGCTCTACTGCGGTGAGTGGATCGAAAGCCAGACCCTGCACATCTATCTGCTGCACGCCCCCGACTTCCTCGGCGCCGACAGCGTCATCGACCTCGCCCGCACCCACCGCGCCCACGTCGAGCGGGGCCTCGCACTCAAGCAGACCGGCAACGCCCTCATGGAACTGCTCGGCGGCCGCGCCATCCACCCCGTCAACGTGCGCCTCGGCGGATTCCACAGCGTGCCGACCAGGTCGGAGCTGCGGCCCCTCGCGGAGCGGCTCAAGCGGGCCCGGGAGGACGCCGAGGCGACCGTGCGCTGGGTGGCCGGCTTCGATTTCCCGAACGCCGGGCTCGACGACGAACTGTTCGCTCTCGCCGAACCCGGCACCTACGCCATCGACTCCGGCACCCCCACCGCCATGGCCGCCCCCGGCACCGCCGGTCTGCCCCCGGACAGCGACCGCGCCCTGCCCACCCGCACCTTCCCCCTGCCCGAGTTCCCCGACCACGTCGTGGAAACCCAGGTACCGCACTCCACCGCCCTGTACTCCCGGCTCGACGGGAACCGCCACCTCACCGGGACGCTCGCCCGCTACGCGATCAGCGGCCGCTGGCTGCCCCCTGAAGTGCTGCAGGCCGCCCGGGAGGCCGGACTCGGTGACCCGCGCGAGGGCACCGTGTGCCGCAACCCGTTCCGCAGCATCATCGTCCGCGCCGTCGAGGTCCTCTACGCGGTCGGCGAGGCGCTGCGCCTCATCGACGCCTACGAGCCCCCACCGCGCCCGTATGTCGACGTGCCCGCGCGGGCGGGCACCGGCCACGGTGCGACGGAGGCCCCCCGCGGCCTCCTCTACCACCGCTACACCCTGGACACGGACGGCACCGTCACCGAGGCCGCCCTCGTCCCGCCGACCGCGCAGAACCAGGCCGCGATCGAACAGGACCTGCGTCGCGCGGTGCAGGAACGCCTCGACGCGGGCCCTGCTCCCACCGACGCCGAGTTGACGGCCCTGTGCGAACGGACGATCCGCAATCACGATCCATGCATCTCCTGCTCCACCCACTTCCTCGATCTGACCGTGGCACGCGACTGAGCGGTACCAGGGGCAGGAATCCGACGTCGCCGCGACGAGACGGCGGCGGGCGCCTCGTGCTGGTCCGGGCCGGCCTGGTCTCTACGACGACGGGTGGGTGACCTTTCCTTCGGGCGACTGCTGAGGGAAGGCGCGGCGGTAGTCGACGACATGAACTCGGGGCACGGCCCACGGTCGTGTCCGGGGCCTGCCCGCCCCATGTCTTGGCACGCGGAGGCGTGCCAAGACCCGCCGCTTCTTTCCGTGCACCACTTGGTTCGAGTGCCTGGGCTGTGGTCGCATGGTGGCGATGCTCTTCAACGAACCTTCCGCAGACCCCAAGGCGCGGGTACCGGTGAGCCGTGCTGCTCAGGACGGCCCGAACCCAGACCGCCAGTGCCCGGACGAGCCGTCGGCCCAGAGCGGTCAAGAGCCGGACGCCTCGTCGGCCCAGGGCCACACCGCCGGCGCCAACTCCGGTACCGGCAACGGCAGAGCCACCGCCGCCGACACTGGCACGGACTCGGCCACGGCCACCGGCCCCGGCCTCAGCGTCGGCCCGGCTGGAGCCACCTCCGCAGCCGACGCAGGCACTGACAACCCGAGCATCGGCGACGAGAAGGAGCGCCCGCGGGCCGAGCGCAGGCCGCGGCGGATCGTGCGAAGGACCGCGAAGGTGGCCGTCGCGCTGGCCGTCGTTCTTGCGTTTCTGGCGCTGGGGGACCGGTGGGCCGTGCTCTACGCGGAGAACAGGGCGGCGCAGCAGGTGCAGCAGGCGCTGAAGCTGCACGCCGAGCCCGAGGTGCACATCGACAGCTTCCCGTTCATCGGGCAGGTGCTCGCGGGCAATATCGACCACGTCGAGGCCGATGTCCCCGACGTCGACGCCGGGAAGCTCTCCGTCGCCCAGGTGGAAGCGACGGCGGACGGCATCCGGATCGTCGGCAGCCTGCCGTCCTCGGTCAAGGGCGCGGTGCTGAGCCGGGTGCGCGGTGACGTCCTGCTGGACTTCACGGACCTGAACCGCGAAGTCGGCGCGTCGCAGATCCACTTGACGCCCGGCCCCGAGAAGAACACCGTGCTGGCCGACGGCGCTCTGCCGGTGGGCGACAAGCGGGCCCAGATCCGGGGGCGTGCGCAGTTGCGGCGCACCGGGGACCGCGGCCTGCGCATGACCGTGCAGGACACCCGCGTGGTGCTGCCAGGCCTGCTCACCTACGTACCGGGCAAGGGCGGCGGCTTGCAGCTGACGGCACCCGTCGCCGACAAGATGGACGAGGGCGAGCTGCAACAGGCGACCGGGAAGCGCGTCCTTCCGCAGCAGATGATGAAGGGCCGCGTACTGGACACGCTCGTGGACCATCCGTCGCTGCTCAGGCCCACCGGCATCGACCCCTCGCTCGTCCAGGCCCTCCAGAAGCTCCGGGAACCGAAGGTCGCGCAGCAGATGGAGTTCTCCGTGCAGCTGCCGGACAGCCTGCCGGGTGACATTCGGCTGCGCGACGTCTCCGTGACGAAGGACGGCATTCGGGCGCGGCTGACCGGCAAGGACGTACCGGTGGGCTAGCGAGCTCGTGCGTGGTGGGCGGTAAGGGGGGCGGGGGTGGTGCCGCCCGGGCGGCGGCCAGGAGGCGAGTGGTGGCGCGCATGCGCATATGCCGGTGATCCGGGGCGAGTTGCGGTTGCCGTAGCCGTGCACCGGATCGCGTACCGCTGGACGGGATGGATCCGCGACGGCGGCAGCAGATGCCGGGGCTACCGGGAAGACGGCGAGTGGCATGGGCCTCGGGGGCCGGTCCAGCCGGCCGGTGCCCTGGCACAACACCCCACCGGGGCCTGGCTGGAACGGCGGTCCACCTGGCCGGCCGCCACATCCGCCCACGTCCTGCGGTATTTTCACTGTTCGTCAGGACGTCGAAGGGTCAGTAGCCCAATCATGCATGAGCAATTCGGCACCATCGGTGGGACAACGCCTTCCGACACCGAGCTGGTCCAGCGCATCCGTGCCGCAGCCCGGACCGGAAGCCGGGCGACGGCTGATCCGTATGGCACGTCGCCTCCGGACGGCGCAGCGAAGGCGGGCGCGGAAGCCCTCGACGAGTTTCACCGCCGGCACTACGCCCCCGTACTGGCCTACGCCCGCGCCTGCTCCAGAAGCTCCCAGGCCGCAGCGGATCTGGCGAAGGAAGCCATCGACGGCGTCCTGAACTCCCAAGAGCTGGTGGAGGGGGCTGACGCCGTATGGCGGGACAGGCTGCTGGCGGCGGTACGCCACACCGCCGCCGCCTGGCACCACAGTTCCCGGAACACCGAACTGCGCGACAACTTCGAGTCCTGGCTGGCCAACGAGTCAGGTGATGGACCCGGTCCTTTCGACGGCGAACGGGAGCCTGCCACCGGCGGCGAACCCGCCGTCGCCGGGCCCCCTCCGGGGGCGAAGCCGTCCGGCGAACCGCGCGTTGCCCAGCCGTCCCGATTCTCACCGGCGCGCATCGCCGTGCTCGCTGTCGCCGTGACCGTCCTGGCCGGCGGTGCCATATCCGTCGGCACCCTGCTCGGACCGGCGCGCCACCACATCGAGGCCGGCAGCCCCGAACGGTCCGGTCACTCATCGGCGACCACTCCGGACCACCCGCCGACGGCTTCGCCCAGCGGCTCGGCGACCGCCTCCCGCTCGCCGTCGGGCTCCCCGTCCCCCACCCGCACGAAGGCATCGAAGCATCCGCGTTCCCGGCCCTCGTCGTCGGCGAAGCCGTCGCCTTCCGGGCGCCCGGGTTCCGAGGACAAGCCGTCGACCGGCCGTATCACCTCGTTGAACACCCGGCCGTGGACCTCCAGCAGGAACGGCTGGGGGCCGGTGAGGCTGAACCGCAGCATCGACGGACGCCCCCTCACCAT
Source organism: Streptomyces sp. NPDC021749 (assembly GCF_040640655.1). NCBI lineage: Bacteria > Bacillati > Actinomycetota > Actinomycetes > Kitasatosporales > Streptomycetaceae > Streptomyces > Streptomyces sp. NPDC021749. Next base: position 103,264 of record NZ_JBFACE010000027.1, read on the forward strand.
CCAGGGAACGAGCTACACCGAAGGGCTGGGGGCCCACGCCTTCAGCGAGATCACCTACCATCTCGGCGGCGCCTGCTCCGTCCTCAGTGTGGATGTGGGCATCGACGACGAGGTGGGCGCGAACGGCTCCGTGGTCTTCCAGATCTACCGGGACGGCACGAAGGTCGCCGACAGCGGGCTGATGACGGTCGACCAGCCCGCGAAGCACCTCACCGCAGACCTGACCGGCGGCAGCGAGATGCGGCTCGTGGTCACCGACGGAGGCAACGGCGACAACTCCGACCACGCCGACTGGGCCGGTCCCCTCATCACCTGCCGCTGACCGGTCGCGTACCAGTGCCACGACGGCGGCGGGTGCCCGCATCGCCGCCGTGGCCAAGGCGCGCTCCTTCGTTGTTCCGGCAGGCTTCCGCGCTGGGGCCCCGGCATACGACCGTCACCGATCCGGACCGCCACCGGCGAAGAAGGCCTCGGCATACCCCTTCATGCGGCATCAGCGCGTTGCGCCGTCGAGTCGGATCGCCTTCAACACGGGACGCAGCGCCTTGCGGACCACCCTGCTGGTGGCTGCCCGGCTGCGTATCACACTTCCCTTGGCCGGATCGAAGCGCAGGAAGTGCGCTCCCCACTCCGCGTCGAAGTGGACGACTCCCTTGAGTGGGTAGTCCCGCGTGCCCGAATCCGTGGGCTCCGGGTAGTCCGGCAGTGCCGGTGGCAACCCAGAGGCCCCCCTCCGTGAGGAAAGCGCGCCCTGTTGTTGCCCGAACGCCGTTGCCGACAGTCGCCGGAACGCTTCGTAGATCTCGGGGCCGTGGTAGACGGCCAGGAGGAGGCGGCAAGGGGGAAGGAGACGGATCGCCTCCAGGTACTCCCAGATCGTTCCGGCGCCCGGGCCCGCGACGAGCACGACCAGCCGCGCGCGCAGCATCAGCTCGCGTACGGTGTCCTGCCAGTCGTCCAGCGGCAGATAGATGCGGTGTGCGCCCGCGTAGGGGAGCTGCTCACCTGGTTGCCCCACCGCGATCAGGACGCCGAACTCCCGGAACAGCCGGCCGAGTTGCTCCTCCAAGGTGCGTCCCGAGGTGATGAAGCCCACGGGGGGCCAGGGGACCTCGGGTTGCTGCGCCATGGACGCTCCGTCCGGATCGGCGGCGAACGGACGCAGATACAGCACGAACGGGTCGTCGCTCAGGTCCGCCACGGAATGGATGACCGGCGTGAGGTACCGGCGTCCGTGGCGCGAGATCCGGCGGCCGGCATCGGACAGCCGCAGGCACACCTTCAGCACGAGGGTGTCGATGATGATCGTCCACCAGGACGACAGGCCCTCGGCCAGGACGAGCGGGAGAAAGACTCCGATGCCGTAGGCGGCGACGGCGAGGCGCCAGACGACGCCGATCACGACGAGGGTGCGGCCGATGACGCGATCCTCCCGGGTCCGTGACCTTGAGGAGGAACCGCGGTACGTCGTCATGCGGGCACCCGCGTCAGCTCGCGAGCGCCGTGAGCACCACGAGATACGCGGTGTAGCAGATCACGGGCACCCGCTGCTCCATGGCTGCGGTCACCTTGACCGCGGAGGCCACGCTGTTGAGGGAGAGGAAGAAGGGGGTGGCGAGATCGCGCCGCGCACCGGCCCGGTCGGCCGTCTCCACGCCCGGCTTGCCCTGCCCGCAGAGCGCAGCCCGGTGCGTCTCTCTGCGCGCACGGTAGGTGGAGGGCCGGATCGAGGAGTGCCGAAGCCTCTCCGCGCTCGGGTGTCATGAAGGCATCATGACCACCGGGCGGAAGGGCCGCCACTGCTTGGCCCAGAAACGCGACGCGCTCAACGGCCCGGCAGGTCATGGTTGTTCGCACGTACGGCATGTGCGTCCCCGCCGAAGACACCTCCGGTCTCACCCTTCAGCAACTACGAGGACGGCAGGGCACAGGCGTTTCCAGGAAAGTGCGTGAAGGACAAGGGCGCTGAGCGTGACGGGATCGGGCGTCCGGTGCCCGGGGGTGCCGTCGGCCGAGCAGGGACCGGGCGATCTCCAGGGCGAGGCGTAGCTCCAGGGTGCTGCCTGCGGTGGCGGCGGCGGGCAGGAGTTCCTCGGCGCGTTTGACCCGGTAGGTGACGGTGTTACGGGCCACGTGCAGGGTGCCGGCGGCGGCTCTCAGGCTGCGTTCCTCGGCGAGGTACACGCGCAGGGTCTCGCGCAGTTCGCGCACCCGGGCGCCGTCGGAGGCCAGCGGACCGAGGAGGTCGTGTACGAACCAGCGGGCGTGCTCGGGGTCGGTGGTGGCCAGGGCGACCAGGCGTACCTGGCGGTAGTCGGTCAGCCAGTCGCCGGGAGTGAGCCGGGCGATGCGTTCCGCCTCGCGTGCGCCATAGTGGCTGCGGCGCATCCCGGCCGTGCCGTGGGCGGGCGGGCCGAGGGCCGGGCCGGTCCCCCAGCGGCCGGGTCTCTTTTCCGGCCCGTCCGACCGAACAGTGCACGAGACTCCAGCCGCCGACGATCTCGTCCTCGGTCACCGACGGACCCCCAGGACCTTCAGGATCCCCAGGACCCCCAGGACCCCCAGGACCCCCAGGACCCCCAGGACCCCCGGGACCCCCGGGACCCCCGGGATCTCCTGGACCCCAGCGTCCCCCAGTGGCACCAACCGCTACGGCAACGGCCAGGCACCGATCGAGGACCTGCTCCAGGAGATTCAGGGCCTGGACCAGGCAAACGTCGCCAAGGCGACGTCACCCGCGGTCAAGGCGGAGCTGCAGAAAGACCTGACCGGCGCCACCGAGGCCCTCAGTGCCTACCGCTCCGGCGACGAGAAGACCTTCGACAACGTGCTGTGGGAGCGCGCCTCACGCGGCTCCGCCATGCTCCGCGCCTGCCACGGAATGGCGTCTAGGACCGATCGGCAGTAGGCGGCGGAGCGGGGCCGTTGTGGGGGCAGCAGAGACGGGCAAGCGGGACCTGAGCCACGTCACCGTCCGGAGCCTGCCGAAGGTCAGGGCGGTCCCCAGGCGTCGACGCCGTTGAGGAGGTCTCGCCCGGATCGCCCGGGTGGACTCTCTCAAGTCGGGGCTTGACGGCGGGCGTTCGCGGTTCCTGGCGTAACCGGATGGGCCCGGCCATGAGCAACGGTGGAGCCAGCACCGATCATCCACACGGCAGGAGTGGGACCGCAGTGCCTGGAACGGGGCGAGCGCGGCGCTTCACCCGGCCAACCGGTCCAGGTCCTCTTCCTGACACATGTCTGACTCCTTGACTTGGTACAGCTCGGGCACGGAGACCTTGATCGGCTCTTGCGTGGTCCGTGCGATCACGACGACCACGGGCTCGTTCGGGTCGGGATTCTCCTCGCGATGCGGGACGAACGGGGGGACGAGCAGGAAGTCGCCAGGACCGGCGGAGATCCGTACCTCCTGTATGCCGTCGTGGAAGACGAACACGGGGTGACCGCTGACCACGTAGATCCCCGCCTCAGACTCGCCGTGATGGTGGTTGTCCGTTGCGCTCAACGGCGCATTCTCCACCAGGCCCATCCAGAGCTTCTTCGACCCGACCGTGCCGCCACTGATAGCGGCATGGCCCTCCCACTCGCCGACACGAATGTGGTGGACGCGGTTGCCCAGCGGCCCGTTGCCGTCCGCGCTCAGTGCGGATCCGACGCCTCCGTGGGTACGCATCGTGTGGCCTCCTGATTGTTGTCGAGGGCGTTTGACCGAGCATCAGGCTGCGACCACCGCGTCCGGGACTACAACTCCTGTTGCTGTAATGGCAACGCGTGCCTTCAGGATGTTCCGGCGTTGCTCTATGCCGATCGACAAACATGGTCCGTGCTGGACGCCGGAGGGCCTGTCGGCACGACCACATGGTCCGCGCTGGACGCCGGCTGCTGATTGCCGGGACAGGCTCTGCCCAGCGGAGCATGCGGTTCACCGAGGCGTCGCACCAGCAGCCCTGCACCGACGGCAGCGGGAGAGCCTGTCTGCTGTGCCAGGGTGTGGTCGCCTGTGAGATGGTGCCTGTCTGACTTAAGAAGGCTGCTCAGGGATGCCGAAGGGACCTGCGCCTGGCTGGGCCGTGCTCGCTGCGCCGTGGGTCCTTGGCCGGTAACCCTGGCAGCGCTGATGTGTACTCGAAAGGACGTAACAAAATGGCTCGGGCTACCGCGCGTCACATCTTGGTCCCCAGTGAAGAGAAAGCGTCGGAGCTGAAGGCGCAGATCGCGGCCGGAGCGGATTTCGCCGAGGTCGCCAAGGCGAACTCCACGTGTCCCTCGGCGCGCCAAGGTGGTGACCTCGGATCGTTCGGTCCGGGTCAAATGGTCAAGGAATTCGACACGGTCGTCTTCTCTGCTCCGGTCGGCACGGTCGAGGGACCGGTGAAGACGCAGTTCGGGTTCCACCTCATCGAAGTCACCAGCCGGGAGGACTGACGCGAGGTGCCGGGCTGCGCCGTGGAGGTGTGGCCCGGTTCCGCCGGAGAGCGGCGGCCGGGAGGCTGCGCTGACCCTCCTGGCCCACGGCTTCGACGCCCTTGGGCTTCTTGAGATCCTCGCTGTCACCACGGCCACCAACCCTCGTTCGCAGGCGGTGATGCGCCGGATCGGCATGACGCGGGACCCGGCCGACGACGTCGACGACCTCACCGTGCCCGAAGGGCCACTGCGTCCGAACGTGCTGTACCGCATCGCCCGTAGTGCGAGGGTCTGAAGTTTTCCGCCGGGGCCGGTTTGATCAGGCTTCGGACGGCGAGGGGTCCTGCAGCATGCCGATGCCGGCGAGGTCCTTCTGATCCTGGCGCCGAGGGTGCCGAGGGTGCCGAGGGTGCCGAGGGTGCCGAGGGTCGAGGCCGTGTCCGAGCTGGTGGCGCCGCACTCCACCTCGCCTTCAGACCGCCGTCGAGGGCCATAGCCCCGGACCAGTGCTGCCGTCGCAGACGAGACGCCGGGCATTTTCCGGCAGTGCTCTGCCGAGCCCGGGAATCTGCGCTCGCGGGTGCGTGTCGATCGCGCAGCGCGGCAGCCATCGTCCGCGTACCGCCCGCGAGGCGGAGGACGGACGGGCGATTCTCGCGTGGAGCGCTTCCCCATCCGTAAGATTTTCCGGTTAGCCGTTGCACGATCTGGGGTCGGCGAACGCTATAGAGCCAGAGGAACACCAAGGTTTCTCCGAGGCGTTGGGGAGGGCGCCTCTCTCACCAGCGGGAGGGATTCCCAAGTACCGTGAAGCTTCATCTCATTGGCGACCTACTGACAGTCGCGATGGCCGCGCGTGTCTTCGGTAGGGACGCTCTGGCCGCACTGCGGCGCGCTGCTGCGGCCGGGGTACTGGTGGGCCTGTCAGAGCTGCGAGGCCGCTGCCCGGGCCGGGGAGGTGAGCGGTGACCCGCTACCGCCGCCTCAGAGCGCTCCCGATGACTGAGCTGCCTGCTGACTTCCGTGCCTTCCACGAGTTGTTCCGCGAGGTCTACATCCACTGGTCCGAGCTCTACCTCGCCAACCTCGCCGATGCCGAGGAGGCCGTGGACGACGCTTTCGAGCAGCTTTATCTCAGCTGGTCGGAAGTGCTGGAACACGAAAACCCCCACGCGTATGCATGGGTGGTGGTCAAACACCGGACCATTGACTATGCCCGTGCACGCGGACGCCGCCCCACCGTGATCGACCAGGCGGCCTTCGAGACCGCGGCCCTGCGCGACGCGGTCGACCCGATCGGCGAGTTGTCGGAGAGCATGCACGTCTATACGGCGATCCAGGCCCTGCCCGAGCGGCAGCACGATGTGATCGTCCTGCAGTACTGCCTGGGTTACAGCACCCAGGAGACCGCCGACATTCTCGGCGTCACCCCCGCGGGAGTCCGGTCCACTACCCGCTATGCCCGGCACCGGCTGCAGCGCGCCCTGGGCCTGGAAAAGGAGGAACGATGAGCACTTCCGCTGATCTTGATCGCGCACTGGCCAAGGCCCGGCTGCCCAGACGCGTCTACACCGGAACCCCGGCGGCCGAGGCGCGGCTGACCGCACGTATCAACGAACGTATGTGGCAGGGCGCGCTGTCCTTCGACGACCAGATGGAGCCCGCCCGGGCGGCCGCGGCCCGGGCTGCGGAACGTGCCGGCCTGCCGCACCGAATCCAGACCCGGCACCTGAACACGCTGTGCGAGACCGTCGTCGCCCGCGACTTGCACAAGCTCAGCACCTTCTTCTCCCGTCGCATTCTCGAACCTGAAGCTGCCCGCGTGCTGGGATGTGTGCTGCATCTGGCCCGCCGCTCCGACAGCGCCCAGTTCTGGTGGCAGTTCGCCGCCGGCGCCGGAGACATCGGGGCCGCCTGCTGCCTCTACCTGCACCACATGGCCCTCGGCGAGCGTCACGAAGCCAAGCTCTGGCGCGACCAGGCCAGGCTCGAATGCCACGAACCATCGACCCCCGAATTCGCCGACTGCGGCGATCTGGTCGCCGCCCTGCGGATCCTGGACGTCCTGCGCAAGGAGAACGCGGGCGTATCCGCGGCGGCCAACGCCGTCATCGCCTACGTCCCCGACGCCCTCGGCTTCGTTGACGACGTCGACCTGCCGCTGCCCGAAGCCGACTTCGCCACCCGCATCGAAGAACTCACCGCCAGCACCTGACCACGCCGACCGCGCACGGGCACCCACACCGGAAATGGCCGGCTCTCTGCCGTCGGGGAGGGCCGGCCACTTGTTCCGCGCGCCCTGAAGCCTGTGACGTGTCATTGCAGCTCGCGAAAACGATCGGCCTGAACTCGGCAACATACTCTGGTCAGTTGGACGGGATGATCCAGGCGGCGCCTGCGGACCGCCCTCGGCCCAGGTCCGCGTCACCGCTGCACCGACCGGGCACTCACACGTACGTCAGGGCGCTCAAGGCCCGCTGTACCGGACACCGGAAACCTCGTTGGGTGGACCGCTCGGCGACGCCCACCCAGAAATCCTCTTGCGCAATGGTCAAGGATCGTCGACCATTGCGCATGCCCACCGACGATCTTCCTGAGACGTTTCACGTCACCACTGACGAGCAGCTACGCGCCGTCTCCAACCTCACCCGTCACCGGATCATGGCCGTGCTCCGCTTCGAGCCCGCGACGATCACGCAGATCGCCGAGCAGGTGGGCCTCAAGAAGGGGAGTTCCAGCTATCACGTGCGGCTGCTGGAGCGGGCCGGCCTGGTCAAGGTGGTGCGGACGCGGAAGGTGCGAGGGGTCACCGAGCGGTACTACGCGATGGCCGCGCAGTCGATCGTGCTGCCCGACCCGGGGGCGGGGCAGCCGGATGTGCTGATGCGGCATGCGGTGGCCGACCTGGAGGCAGCTCCGGCAGAGGGCGAGCGGTTCGTACGGATGGCGCACCTGCGGCTTACCGAGGAGCAGTTCACGGAGCTGGGCACGCGGCTGCAGGCACTGGCGGACGAGTACCGGGAGCTGTCCGATCCGTCACTGCCGGACGCATCTCTCGTCTTCGCGCTGTTCCGGCCGGCGCCGCGCGAGCAGGCCGAGGGGGACGCCCGATGGGCATGAACGGACAGAAGTTGCCGACCGGGTTCGGACGGCTCTGGAGCGCGCAGACGATCTCCTCGCTCGGTGACGGGGTGTTGCATGCCGCGCTGCCGCTGATCGCGTTGACGCTGACGCGGGATCCGATGGCGCTCGCCGTCGTCACGGCAGCCGGAACGCTGCCCTGGTTGCTCTTCGGGGTGCTCGGCGGTGCGCTGGTGGACCGCTGGGACCGCCGGCGCACGATGTGCGTCGTGGATGCGGCGCGTGCGTTGCTGCTCGCGATACCGGCGGCGACGGCCGCGCTCGACGTGCTGAGCATTGGTCTGCTCGCGGTCGTCGCCTTCCTGCTCGGCCTCGGCGGACTCCTCTTCGACACCGCTGCCACGGCGTATCTGCCGGATCTGCTCGGCCGCGATCCGGCACTCCTGGAACGCGGCAACTCCCGCCTGCGCGGCACCCAGACCGCCGCGTCCGGCTTCGCGGGACCGCCCGCGGGCAGTGCGCTGCTCGCGCTCGGGCGGGCGGTTCCGCTGCTCGCCGACGCGGTGTCGTTCGCGCTGTCCGCATTGCTCGTGCGGTCGCTGCCCGCCGTGCCGCGGGCCGTGCCGAAGGCCGGCGAGTCGCTGCTTCGGCAGGCGCGGGCCGGAGCCTCCTACGTCTTCCGGGATCGGCTTCTGCTCGGGCTCGCGCTGCGGCCGGCGGTCGGGAACGTCGCCTTCCTCGCCGTGGAGACCGTCCTCGCCCTCTTCGCGCACGACCGTCTCGGCATCAGCACCTTCGGCTTCGGCCTGCTTCTCACGGCGGAGGCCACCGGCGGTCTGCTCGGCGCGGGCATCGCCTCCTTCCTCGGCCGACGGCTCGGCACCGGTCGCGCGCTGACCTGCACGGCCGCGGTCGAAGGGCTGGCCATCCTGGGGTTGGCCGCCGCCCCGAATCCGTACGTGGCCGGGTTCGCGCTCGCCGTCTGCGGGGCGGGCATGGGCGCCACGATGGTGCTCGGGCCCTCTCTCCGGCAGGCGATCGTCCCTGCCCAGCTGATGGGCCGGGTCGCCTCCACGTCGCGCATGCTCGCCATGTGCGCCGCCCCCTTCGGCGCCTTCCTCGGCGGCTGGCTGGCCACCACGTACGACATCCGCACCCCGCTCTGCGCCGCCGCCGGCCTCCTCCTCACCATGACCGCCATCACCGCGACCATGACCAGCAACCGCCGAGTCGAGGCGGCACTGCAAGGCGCCGCCTCGACCAGCGGCCCAGGCCCACTTGAACCCGAGGAGCCCGCCCGTCAGGGAGCCCCCGAACCGCAACAGCCCACCAAGATTCCGGAGCGCTGATCTACCCGACGTCGCGCTCTGCCACATCGACCGCTGCCGAGGCGATGCCGGCACCCCGGGGGAATATCGAATATCGCACGGAGGCAATACATGCCCTCCACCAGCTGAACAGCATCTCCGCGGTGTCCTGACCCAGGACGACTTCGACCTCCCCGGACCGGAGAAGCGAGAGCCGGACACCTCGATGGACGGTGGGTCAGAACGCAGAGGAGGGCGGTGGCGTCCAGAACGCAGAGGAGGGCGGTGGCGTCATCGGCACCCGACGACGCCACCGCCCTTGATCGTTCGCAGTCAACCCACGTACAGATCACAACAAGGTTCCCGCGGTGCTCCCCGGCGATGTCGCAGCCGCCGTCCAGCCACCCGGGTCAGCCCGCCTTCGGCGGCTTCTGCGCGTCGAAAGCGAAGAGAGTGTTCTTGGCCGCGGCCACGATCACCGCACGCCCCGAAAGAGTCACCCGCGGGCTCGCGCCCCCCTCGCCCGTCAACCCATCGGCCTGCGGATCCGTTGTCCACAGGAGTTTGCCATCGTGCGGCGACAACGCGACCACCCGTCCGGTGGCCGAGCTGAAATACAGTGCGCCGGCTCCCGCGACAGGACCCGACGCGCCCTCCACGCCAATCTGCCGCGACCACTTCTTCCGGCCGGTCGCGGGGTCGAGTGCCGTGACGAGACCGGTCTGCCCGCTCACGTAGACGGTGCTGCCCGCCATGCCGGGCGTCCCCGTGTACGTCTTGGCCAGGCGGGAGTACGTGACCTTCTGCGAGGCCGGATCGACCCGTGCCACCCCGTTGTAGCGGTCCAGCTCCGTTCCCCCCATGTGTACGTGCAGGAGTACGAGCCTGCCGTTGGCGACACCCATCGGCACGGCGGGGCCGTTGACCGCGATGGGCCTGCCCAGTGTCCCCGAGGCGCGGTCGACCGGGTACAGGGTGGGGTGGTGCACCGCCAGGGCATCCACCTCCGCATCCGTCGCGCACATCGCGAGGAGCTGCGAGCCCACCGGGACGGGAGCGCACTGCTTGCCCGCAGGGAACGACGACGTCCATGTGACCTGACCGCTGTGCGCGTTGCGGGCCTCCAAGCGGGAGTTGGAAGCGTCGACCGTCACGACGTCGGAGCCGATCACGATGGCGTCCTGAGTCCGACCCGTGACGGCCGTCGACTGGGCGCCGGACGGCACGGACCACAGCTCCCGGCCGTTGTCCGCGTCGATGGCCACCACCTCGCTGCGCGGGTCCTGCGGGGCGTCCTGGGCGGCGAAGCGGTAACCGACCACCGTGTCGTCGGTGGCGCCCACCAGGTGCATGCCATTGGCGGGGACGCCGGGGCTCTTCGCCGTCCACACCCGCGAGCCGTCCTTGGCCCTGATTCGGGCCGCGACAACACCGCCGCCCCCGCAGAACAACGCGTCGCCGTGCGCGACGCAACGCAGCTCGTCGGGTATGTCCTCGCGACCGCCCGGCACGGTCCGGTGCCACGGTTTGAAGCCGTCCGGAAGTGCGGCGACCGGGGCCGCGAGGCTCTTGCCCTTGTCGCCGCCGCTGTTCCCCCCGAAGCCGCCCGTCGTCAGCGCCGCGACTCCTCCACTGATCGCTGCCACCGTGACCGCGACCGAAGCCGCGAGCACGGGACGCAATCGGCCACGCAATCGGCCATGCGGTCGGCGGGCGATGGAGGTGTCGACGCTCCCCGCACCGGGACCGGCCGGGGTGGTCGTCGGGGCAGTCGGCGCCAGGGCAGTCGGCGCCGGGGTGGCCGGCGTCGGGGTGGCCGGCGTCGCGAAGTGATGCTGGGTGATCATGTCGCGGGTGCGGCCCGCACCGACTCCGCTCGTGTCGGTCTGGCCGAGGTCGGCCGGCAGGTCCCGTAACAGCACGAGGAGTTCGTCCGCCGAGGGGCGCCCGTCGGGCTCCTTGGCCAGGCATGACTCGACGACCGTGCGCAAGGCCACCGGCACGTCCTCCAGCGACGGCACCCCGTGCACCACCTGATACGCAACGATGTACGGGCTCTCCGCGTCGAAGGGCCCGTGGCCCGTCGCCGCGTACGCCAGCAGCGTCCCCAGCGAGAAGACATCGGACCGCGGTCCCACATCACGCGGCGCCAGCAACTGCTCCGGGGACATGAAGGGCGGCGTACCGATGACCCGCCCCGTCATCGTCAGCGTCTGCTGGTCCGCGGCGCGCGAAATGCCGAAGTCGATGACGCGTGGGCCGTCTGGTGAGAGCACGACGTTCGAGGGCTTCAGGTCACGGTGGACGACCCCCACCCGGTGGATGTCCCGCAGAGCCTCCGCCAGCCCGATGGCGAGCCTCCTCAGCTCCGCTCCGCTCAGCGGGCCCTTCGTGGCGATGCGCCGGGAGAGCGTGTGCCCCTGGATATAGGTCGTCGCCATCCACGGCTGCTCGGCCTCAGGGGCAGCGTCGACCACGGCGGCGGTGAACGCGCCACTCACCCGCCTTGCCGCCGCCACCTCCTGTCGGAAGCGGGTGCGGAACACGTCGTCCGCCGCGAACTGCGGGTGGATCAGTTTGATCGCGACAGGTCGCCCTGAACTCGTACGGGCCAGAAAGACGGTGCCCATGCCACCCGAACCGAGCCGGGCCTCAAGTGGATAACCACCGATCTCGGCTGGATCACCTTCGCGCAGCGACACTCTTCCCGACCTCTCGTCCCCCGTGTACCTCTGCCACCACGGGCCTTCGTACCAGTCCCGCATACAAACTAGCCGCTCCAGCGCCGGTGCCTGACACCCCTCCCGCTCCGTCAGTTTGTGCAGCTCCTGCTCGAAGTGCTGCACGGCCCGCCTGCTCGGCCACCTGCCGCAACTCGTCCACTCGACGCCCGACAGCAGCTGAGAGCTGTGCGACGGCCTGCCGGCCGGCGAGGTAGCTGCCCAGGCGGGAGAGCCGGGCGCGTGCGAGGGCTGGGTCTCGCGGCGGCACCGTCGCTCGGGCGCCATCCGATGCCCGGAGCGGCTCTTCCGCCGCAGCGCGACTGACGGCTGGCCCAGATCGCCGCGTACCCACCCCCCTTGAGGCAGATGACGCGGCATCAGACAAGCGGAACACACAAATGGGCCGGTCGTCGCGCCGAACTGACGGACGGACGACGGATCAGTCGTGTGGACGGTTTTGCCCATTACAGCTGTGCGGCTAGGGTGCCTCAAATGTTCCGCGCGGCCATACCCCCCGAACGTACTATGGACCCGGCGCCCGTGGGGCGGCAGGATCCCGCCCCACGCATCGATCCCACGTCCGACGGCAGAGATCCGTTCTTCGACAACGCGAAGTACCTGGCGGTCGTCCTCGTCGCCATGGGGCACACGTGGGAGCCGCTCACCCACGGTGGCCGGGTGGCGATGGCGCTGTACATGACCGTCTACACCTTCCACATCCCGGCGTTCGTCCTCATCTCCGGCTATTTCTCCCGCGGATTCGACCTCAGCCCGGCCAAGCTCAAGCGGCTCATCACCAGTGTCGCCGTGCCGTACGTGGTGTTCGAGGTTCTCTACGCCTACTTCCAGCGCTGGGTCCACGACACCCCGAACGAGCCGGTCAGCCTCACCAGCCCGTACTACCTGGACTGGTTCCTGGCGGCTCTCTTCATCTGGCGGTTGACCACCCCTCTCTGGAATCTCGTGCGTTGGCCCGTCCCACTGGCGCTGGTGATCGCCGTGCTCGCGGCGGCCTCACCTCAGGTCGGCAACGACTTCGCCATGCGGCGGGTACTGCAGTTCCTGCCGTTCTTCGTCCTCGGACTGCACCTGAAGCCGGCCCACTTCGACCTGCTGCGGCAGCGCGCGATCCGCGTCGCGGCAGCGCCGGTGATGCTGGCCGCCGTCGTCTTCGCGTACTGGGCGGCGCCGCGCATGAACTCCGCATGGTTCCGGCAGAACAACGCCGTACAGGACCTGGGCATGCCGTCGTGGGTCTCCCCGGTCATGGAACTCGCGCTGTTCGGCTGCGCCTTGGTGCTCACCGTGTGCTTCCTGGCTCTGGTGCCACCGCGGCAGACGTGGTTCACGAAGCTGGGCGCGGGCACGCTGTACGGCTATCTGCTGCACGGTTTCGCGATCAAGATGGCACGCTGGTCCGGTTGGTACGACACTCTCCCCTGGGTGCGCACGCCGGTCGGCGAGGTCGTGGTGACGTTGCTGGCCGTCACGCTGATCACGCTGCTGTGCACGCGGCCGGTACGGCGGGTGTTCCGATACGTGATGGAGCCGAAGATGTCCTGGGCGTTCCAGCGCGATGCGGCCGCGTCGGCGCGGAAGCGGGCGGGCACCGCTGACGCCGTTTCCGCACACTCCCCAAGCGGCAGCCGGACAGGCAGGCCCGAGGCCGAACTCGCGGACCAGCAGGCTGGACGCCCCGTCTGAGTGATCCGACCTTGGCACACCTGGCATACCTTGCATTCCTGGCGTCGTACTTGACGCACCTGGCGCACCGGGTGGGCACCAAGCTGCGCCGGGACGTTTAGGGAGATAGGCCGCGAGGTGGTCGTAGAGGCTGAGGCCGATGTCAGGCGCTCTCTGCTGAGCTCAGGGGCGCGGTGGTGCCGTGGTCCGCTGTAATCGGCCCGGGGGACGTTAGCGCAGGTCAGAGCGCTCTGGCGATGAGCTGGCAGGGAAGCGTGCTCCTCCGCGCGCCACCCACAGGAGGTTCTTCGCCAACTGGTGGTACAGAGCTCGTGCCGCCTTTCGGCGGGGCGGTCAGGAAGTCGCGGAGGAGTCATAAGTGTTCGGTGGGTCCCCGGTCGCGGTACCCGGGGACCCACCGCCACATTGCCGAGGGCATTCACCAACCGGCCCCTGCAGCGCCCAGGCCGGGACTGCTCTTGAGCGGACCGAAGTCAAGTGGTGGTACCACCTGGTCCTCAGCTGGCAGCGTGCACTTTTGCTCCATTTGCCTGGGCATGGGGGGATCCGTTGGTTGGTTCCCGCTTGTAGGCGGGAATGCGAGAGAGATGAGACGGGTCAAAGCGTTGCGAACCGCAAGCTCCTCCACTCCAGGCACGTACGGGACCTACGCGGTGACCGCCACGATGGTGGCCGCGGCCGCTGTGTTGGGGGCGAAGGCAGTGGACACCGAAAGCTCCTGGTACCGGCAGCTGGATAAGCCGCGGTGGCAGCCGCCGCCCTGGAGTTTCGCGGCGGTGTGGACGCCGCTGTACGTCTCGATCGCCTGGGCCGGCGGCCGCGCACTGCAAACCGCACAAGGGCCCACCCGGCGCCGGCTGGTTGCCAGCCTGGGTACCAACCTGGCAGTGAATGCGGCATGGACCTGGCTCTTCTTCGCCCGCCACAGCGTGCGGGCCGGTGTGGCCGGCACTGTCTTGCTCGACCTCAGCAACGCCGAGCTGATCCGTCGCACGGCACGCACCGACCCCACCGCCGCCGCAGCCCTCCTCCCGTATGCGGCCTGGTGCGCGTTCGCCACCGTCCTGAACACCGCCATCGCACGCCGCAACGCATGAACCGTGAGGCGGGCGTCCAGACACACAGCCGGTTGGGGCCTTCAAGGAGACCGGGCGAAGGCGATGCGATACGACGGACGCGCCGACGTCTTCCACAGACTCCGCGGTGACGTGCGACTCACCTCCGCCTGCGCGGAGGCGAGCTGACATCAGAAGCATGACGGCGGCCGAAGCGGTCGGGGTTACGTGCGTCCGGCGGCCGGTTCGCTCGTCGAGGATCGCTCCGCCCTCCTCGGTGAGGACCGGATGGGCGCTCTCACGCAGCTGCCATACGGCTGTTCACCTCCCACCAGTCAGAGGTGGTGGTGTGGAGCTGTCGGAGCCAGACCTCGGTGGCGACCGCGAGGTGCAGGGGCCCCTTAGACGCCGTTTCTGATGGTGTGATCGCTCGTTGAGCCGTGCATGACGGATCTGGTTGAGCGGTTGGTGCCGGACGAGTTGTGGGTGCTGTTCCGG